>JAEWAA010000370.1 GCA_023391955.1 Bacillota bacterium
ATGCAGCGCTTCCGCCTAAGCCGGTGAACGCTTATGCGGCGACTAAGCTGCAGGCGGAGCAGGTGGTGCGGCAGGCCTTCCGGAAGGGACTGGCGGGATTGATTTTGCGGCCCCGGGCCATCTTCGGTCCCGGTGATACGGCCTTGCTGCCCCGGCTCATGCGGGCTAACGATACCTCAGGCATTCCCCTTTTTCGCGATGGGGAGGTGCTGCTCGATCTCACCTATATGGACAATGTGGTGGATGCTATGCTGTTGGGCTGGCAGGCGCCGGAGGAGGCGTTGGGGCAGGCCTACAACATCACTAACGGCGAACCAGCCCTGCTGAAGGAGGTGCTGTCGGAGCTGTTTGCCATGCTGGACACACCTCTGCGCACCAAGAAGCTGCCTTACCCAGTGGCGTATGGGGCGGCTTCGCTGCTGGAATGGAGCCATAAGCTGCTGCCTGTGCTGGGGGAGCCCACCTTCACCCGGTATTCGGTAAGTGTTCTGGCCCGAAGCCAAACCCTGGATATTGCTCAGGCTCAAGAATGGCTGGGATATACACCGCAGGTAAGCCTCCATGAGGGGCTGCGCCGGTTTGCGGAATGGTGGAAAGAAACGGAGGGGAGCAGGCATGAGGACAGATAATGCAGGGGGCTCCGCCCCGCTTCTTAATGGACCGCTTGTGGAGCTGACGCTGCTTGCGGCAGGGTACTGCCGCCACCCGGAGTTTTTTACCATACGGGGCGGATCACTGCGGCCGGTTCCTTTCCCGGCCGGGTTCGCGCTGATCCGCCATCCGCAGCACGGATACATCCTCTTCGACACCGGCTATTCCCGCCGTTTTGTGGAGGAGACTCAACGGCTTCCGGAGCTGCTGTACCGGTTAATCACCCCGGTGGTGTTCCGGGAGGAGGACGGTGCTGTGAGCCAACTGGGCCGCAAGGGCATCCAAGCGGAGGAGATCGGGACTGTGGTACTGTCCCATTTTCATGCGGACCATACGGCGGGGCTGCGGGATTTTCCCCGGGCCCGGTTGATATATAAACGGGAGGCTTATGCCGCCGTCAACGCACTAAGCCCCTTCGCTGCGGTGAAGGCCGGTTATCTGTCCGGGTTATTGCCGGAGGACTTCGGGGAACGGTCCGTTTTTATGGAGGATGCCCACCCGTATCCGCTGCCCGGCCCGTTCCCCTTCGAACACGGTTACGATCTGTTGGGCGACGGAAGCCTGGTGGCCGTAGACCTGCCCGGACATGCGGCAGGGCAAACGGGACTGCTGCTCCGCACGGCGGAAGGCGAGGTTTTCCTCTGCGCCGATGCCGTCTGGTCCAGCCGGGCTCTCCGGGAGGACCGCAAGCCCCATCCGGCAGCGCGGATCATTATGGCGGACGCCGGGGAGTATGGCCAGTCCTTCCGTAAGCTCATCCGGCTGCACCGGGAATACCCGCAGCTGCGGATTATCCCCAGCCACTGCGGGGAGGCGCTGGGCTGGGCCGGAGAGGAGCGTGGGCCACGATGAGCGCAGGCGGTATGGGCGGCAGAGGACTTGCTCTTTTTCTCACCCATTACGTAAGGGCCAAGTACAGGCGGCAGTGGTCCGTCCGGGAGGCTTTGGAGCGCTGGCAGGAGCGGCAGGTTCAGAAAAGGCTCCGGTTTGTCCGCAAACACTCCCCCTTTTACCGGGAGCTCTGGGGCGGCAAGCCCCTGACGGAATGGAAGCAGTTTCCCGTCATAAACAAGGCGGTGATGATGGAGCACTTTGACCGTCTGAACACGGCGGGCATCCGCAAGGAGGAGGCTATGGAGCTGGCTCTGGAGGCGGAGCGGACCCGCAATTTTACCCCGCAGCTCGGGGGCGTTACTGTGGGATTGTCCTCCGGCACCTCGGGCAGCCGGGGTCTGTTCCTGGTCAGCCCGGACGAGCAGGCGGCCTGGGCGGGTATGATGCTGGCGAAGGTGCTGCCGGGACCCTTGTGGCAGCAGGAAAAAATCGCATTTTTCCTGCGGGCCAACAGCAATCTCTATGCATCCGTGGGCAGCGGCCGTCTGCAGTTCGAATACTTCGATTTATTGGAGGATACCAGCAAGCATGTGGAGCGGCTGAACCGGTACCAGGCAAGCATCTGGGCGGCGCCGCCCTCTGTGCTCCGGCAGCTTGCGGAGCAGAAACGTTTGGGATGCTTAACCGTCGCTCCCCACCGTATCGTGTCGGTAGCCGAGGTGTTGGACCCGGTGGATGCGGGGGTGATCCGGGAAACCTTCAGCCAGCCCATTCATCAGGTGTATCAATGTACGGAAGGGTTTCTCGCCAGCACCTGCTCCCACGGAACGCTTCATCTCAACGAGGACATTGTCCATATCGGGAAGGAAGTTGTGCCGGATGATCCCGGCGGACGCCGATTCGTGCCCATCATTACGGATTTCTCCCGGACGACCCAGCCCATTATCCGTTACCGGCTGAATGATGTGCTGACGGAGGCGGAGCAGCCCTGCCCTTGCGGTTCTCCTTTTACGGCCATTGAACGGATCGAAGGACGCTGCGATGATATCTTCTATATGGAGCAGGCGGATGGCGGCAGGCTGAAGCCGGTTTATCCCGATTTTATCACCCGCGCTGTACTGGCCGCTTCTTCGGCGATCCGGGAATACCGGGTGATCCAGCATGGGGAGGAGACGCTTACGGTGGAGCTGCTGCTGGAGGGCGGTGCTTCACAGGCGGAGGTTGAACGACAGGTGACAGCATCGGTGGAGGCGTTGATGCTTAAGCTGGGCTGCCGTATGCCGGACCTGGTATTTACCAGTTACACAAATACCGAAGGAGCCCGGAAGCTGAGGCGGGTGGAGAGGAGATGGGCCATTGACCAGCCGCGTCTCCCTTTATAGCCGTGAGGAGCTGCATCAAGTAGAGTGGCCTGACACGGAGGATGGCCGTTATGCCAGAGGGTATCTGGAGCCGCTGATGGCGCAGGGGACAAGCGGTTTTATCCCCAATGCGGAAACGGAGCTTCTCCTCGCCCGGCTGGATGATCTGGTGCTTCCGGTGACGGTTAATCATGCCGAATACGGCAATTCCTATGTGTGCTCCCCATATACTCACTATGTGCGTTATGCCAAGCAGGAGCTGTCTCTTTTGCAATCCCCCCTGTTGGAAAAAGGCCTGACGCTCCTGCTGGACGGATTGGGCGGGCTGATGAAGCGATCGCACATCAACCGGGTGGTGCATATCAACAACTGGCTGCTTTCCACCAACCTGTTTCCCCGTATGTCCGGTGAGCAGGCGGCAGCTTTGCTGCAGGCCGTGCGGGAGAAGTACCCCGAGCATGCGGTGATATTGCGGTCGTTGACCCCTGCCCTCCACGGGGAATTGCTGGAGGCGCTGCGGACAGAGGGCTGCAAGCTGGTGCCCAGCAGGCAGATTTATTTGTTCCAGGCCGGGGACCCGGAGTTCGGGAACGCCAAGGCCCGGTGGTTATTGAAGCGGGATGGAGAGCTAATGGCTAAAACCGGCTATGCCTTTGTTTCGGAGGAGGATATCACAGCTGCCGACTATCCCCGGATTGCGGAATTGTACAAGCTGTTGTACCTGGACAAATATTCCTACGACAATCCGCAATTTACGGAAGCGTTTATTGCCCTGGCCCACCGGACCGGCGCCTTGACCCTCCACGGTCTGCGCAAGGATGGGCGTTTGGATGCAGTGATGGGGTATTTTTGCCGGAACGGGGTGATGACGACTCCGCTGTTCGGCTACGATACAGGAGTGCCCCAATCGGTTGGTCTGTACCGGATGTTATCTGCAAGTCTAATCCGGCAGGCCCGGGAGGCCGGTGTGCTGCTTCACGAAAGCGCAGGCGCCGCCCAATTTAAGCGGAACCGCGGTGCGGTGGCGGATTTTGAATATTCCGCCGTGTTCGACCGGCATCTGCCGCCGGGGAGGCGATGGTGCTGGACGCTGCTGGCGCAGCTGTTGAACCGGATAGGGGTCCCTTTGATGAGAAAGCTGAAGTTATGATGTCTCTATACAAAGAAAGGGGAGTGCGCTTATGTCCGCATCTTCTGAAGGAGCCGCCGGCTCCCGCTCCGGTGGCCGGGTTGCCTTGATTACCGGAGCCTCCAGCGGCTTCGGCATGCTGACAGCGCTGGAGTTGGCCCGCAGGGGGATCAACGTGGTGACCACCATGCGGAATCCCGGGAAGGCGGGTGAGCTGCTGGAATTGGCGGAGAAGGCGGGAGTAGCCGGGCGGCTTCAGGTGCTGCAGCTGGATGTAACGGACCCGCTCTCCATCCGGGAGGCCGTGGACGAGACCCTGCGTGTCCATCAGCGGATTGACATTCTGGTCAACAATGCGGGTTTTGCCGCCGGAGGTTTTGTGGAGGACGTGCCCATGGACGCGTGGCGGCAGCAGATGGAGACCAATTTCTTCGGCCTGGTGGCGGTGACCCAAAGCGTCATCCCTATCATGCGGCAGCAGCAAAAAGGGCTGATCATCAACATCGGCAGCGTCAGCGGCCGGGTGGCATTTCCGGGCTATGGTCCTTATGCGGCCTCCAAGTTTGCGGTGGAGGGGGTTACGGAAACCCTCCGGCATGAGCTGGCACCGCTCGGCATTGGTGTGGTGCTGGTGGAGCCGGGTGCCTACCGGACCCCCATCTGGGGCAAGGGGCTTGCCGGTATGGCGGCACCTGCCGATTCCCCCTACCGGGAGCGGCTGGCGCGTATCTCCCAATACTCCCGCCGGACGGCGGAGACCGCCCCCGATCCGCAGCAGGTGGCGGATTTGGTGGGCGTTTTGGCCGATGCCCGTTCGCCCCGGCTTCGTTATACCCTGGGCAGCGGCTCCAGGCTGGCGATATGGGGCAGGGCCCTGCTGCCCTGGAAATGGTTCGAAGCCATCATCGAGCGGGCGACCCGGTAATGGCGGCGGCTGGACAAATAGCGGTTATGTTGTGGAGGTGAAAGCGGTGAGACAGGATTTTTCCAAAGTAACGGCGGCGCGGCTATCGGAGTTATTTCCTGTTCTCCTGGAGGAGCATAATCCTCTGTGGACGGATTATTATCTGGGGGAAAAGGCGCTTCTGGAATCGGTATTCGGCAGCAAGCTGATCCGCATCAGCCACATCGGCAGCTCCTCTGTACCCGGCTTGCTGGCCAAACCCACTGTGGATATTTTGCTGGAGATCAGCAGGAATACGGACTTGAATGCGGTGACGGACCGGATGCAGGATGACGGTTATGTGGTCAACACCCCCGAGGCAGATCTGATCATGTATCTGAAGGGTTACACCCCCGAGGGTTTCCGGGGCCAGGCCTTCCATATCCATGTCCGGCACAGCGGGGATTGGGGGGAGCTGTACTTCCGGGACTATCTCATGGCGCATCCGGAGAAGGCAGTGGAATATGCCGCCCTGAAGACAGCGTTGAAGGAGCAGTTTCCGTTTGATCGGGACGGTTACACGGCGGCAAAAGGACAGTTTGTGTTGGATTGTACGGAACAGGCGAGAATGGAGTTTCCGGGAAGATATACTCCGGGGGATTAAGATACGGACACAGGAGACGTTATTTCCCCAAAAAGCGGTCGTTTTCCGTTTATGCGGACTGAGGTTCCGCTAATTGCCGGAAAAGCCTCCGATTGGAGCACCCGCCGGGCAATTAAGGGTTTCTGGGTCCGCAAGCTCCGGAAACAAGCCCATTTTCACCAAATAGAGGATCGTGAGTCCGTAATGACGACGCTTGCCCGGTTTATTTTACACAGAAGAGGAGACCTTCCAATGAGTCACTTTGCCCAAACGCCCAAACCACCGTATTATGCGGTCATCTTCAGCTCTCTCCGGACACCGGGGGATCAAGGCTACGGCAGGATGTCCGACGAGATTGAGAACATTGTTTCCCAGCAAAAAGGCTTCTTAGGTGTGGAAAGCGCCCGGAACGAGCAGGGCTTCGGCATCACCGTCTCGTATTGGGATTCCCTGGACAGCATCCAGTTGTGGAAGAACAACGCCTCCCATATGAAGGCCAAGGAAATGGGCAAAAAGCTGTGGTATGAGCAATACAGGATCCGCATCTGCAAGGTGGAAACAGACGGTTTATTCCACTAGATCTTCCGCCGGTTTAAACAATCCATTAATTGCCAATCCTAACCCTAGGATCATCTTATTATATCGGAGGGGTACGAATGGCAGTGTTGGAGCCGTTTTGGCGGGAAACAGCGGATATTCCCAAATTTCATCCGCTCAAGGAAAATGGGGAAGCGGATGTGGTTATTGTCGGCGGCGGGATTACCGGAATCACCGCGGCTTATCTTTTGGTCAAGGCAGGACTTAAGATTGTATTGCTGGAAGCGGATACCCTGCTCAATGGCACTACCGGGCACACCACAGCCAAAGTCACGGCGCAGCACGATGTGATTTATGATGAATTTATCAGCCACTTCGGCGAGTATACGGCCAAGCTGTATTACCAAGCCAACAGCGAAGCCCTGGAGTGGATTCAGGAAACTGTTCTCGCCCATCACATACCCTGTGATTTCAGCAGGCAGGACGCTTATTTGTACGCCACAACGGAAAAATCCGCCCGCAAGCTGGAGACGGAATGGGCCGCTTACCAGACGCTGGGTATACAAGGCGGTTTGGTTGAGAAAATCCCCTTTGCCATCCCCATCATCAACGCCCTCAGAATGGACAATCAGGCACAGTTCCACCCGCTGCAATATCTCACCCGGCTGGTTCAATTCATAACGGAGGCAGGCGGCCGGATCTTCGAGCACACCACAGCGGTGAACGTGGAGAAAAACGGGGAGCGGACGGCTGTTCTCACCCGTGACGGGCACCGGATGGAAGGAAGCACGGTTTTGGTTTGCTCCCATTTTCCGTTCTATGAGGGATTGGGTCTCTATTCGGCGAAATTGCATGCGGACCGCTCCTATGCGCTGGCCTGCCGGACCAAAACTCCATATCCCGGCGGTATGTATCTGAGTGTGGACCAGCCCACCCGTTCCTTGCGCTCCGTTACCCATCATGGGGAGGAGCTTGTGATCATTGGCGGCGAAAGCCACAAGACCGGACAAGGCAAGGACACCCGTGAGCATTACCAGGCGCTGGAGACCTTCGGCAAGGAGGTAATGGGTGCGGAGAAAATTCTGTATCAATGGTCCACCCAGGACCTGGGTACCTTGGACAAAATTCCGTATGTAGGACCGGTAACAGAGGGCGAACCCCGAATTCTTATTGCCACCGGGTACCGGAAATGGGGCATGACCACCGGAACCGCCGCCGCGCGTCTGCTCGCTGACTATGTTCTGGAGCGGGATACTCCCTACCGGGAGCTGTATGCCCCTTCGCGGTTCCAAGCCGATCCTTCGCTGAAGAAGCTCATCAAGGAAAACGCCAACGTGGTAGCCAATCTGGTAAAAGGCAAGCTGGAAAAGCCGGATACCGACATGGAGCAGCTGGCCAAGGATGAAGGGGCTGTTATCACGCTGGGCGGGGAACGGAAGGGAGCATACCGTGACCGGGAGGGCAAGCTGCATATTGTGGATACCACCTGCACCCATGTGGGCTGCGAGGTAAACTGGAACGCCGGCGAACGGTCATGGGACTGCCCCTGCCACGGCTCCAGATTTTCTTATACCGGTGAGGTCATGGAAGGACCTGCGGAAAAACCCCTGAAGAAGCATCATTACGATATGCTGGACAATCTGACCGACGAGGGTTCGGGATACTAAGGAGCTGCGAGAATAGAGGCTGTGGCCGCCGTTAGAATCTGACTCACAACAAAATAACCAGCTCAGGTCATCAATCTGCGAAGCTGGTTACAATAAAAAGAGAGGGCTGCCAACCAAGGCCGCCCTCTTTCCTGTTCATTCCAACAGCTACCCGTCGGTGCGGGTGACCTTCTTTTTGGCGATGCGGTACCGGTAAAAAACAAGGGCGAATACCAGCATGGAGACGGCCAGCAGGGCGTACACCACATTGGAGTACATGTCCATGTAAGCCAGCACACTGTCCCAGGAATTGCCCAGAATCGAGCCTACATAAACCAGGGCCGTGTTCCAGATCAGGGAGCCCAGGGTGGTCAGCAGCAGGAAGGAAACCAGATTCATTTTGGCGCTGCCTGCGGGGATGGAGATCAGGCTGCGGATCAGCGGAACCAGTCTGCCCAGCAGAACGGTCCAGGTTCCATGCTTGGCAAACCACGTCTCCGCCTTTTTGATATCCTCCGGCTTTAGGCGCAGCACCTTTCCGTAACGGACCACAATATCCGTCAGCCGTTCGGCGGACAGCAGCCGGCCTACGCCATAGAGGCACAGCGCTCCAGCTACAGAGCCTGCCGTTGCCGCGATAATTGCGCCTATCACCGTCATGCTGGTGGTAGTGGTCATAAACCCGCCCAAGGTGAGGATCACCTCGGAGGGGATGGGCGGGAAGAGGTTCTCCACTGCAATCAACAGAAAAATCCCGGCATACCCGAATGAATCCATAATGCTGTAAACCCATTCCTCCATGGAACTCCACTCCTTTGTTTATCGGTTTCTCTTTTTTTGTCCATTGTCCATTGTGACGGGCTACGAAAGATATTTCTGGAGCTTGTTATATATGAACCGGTCCAAAAGCTTGTACAGCACGTACACCCCGAACAGGGAGACGCCGTACACCCCTGATACCGAACTGATGATCAGCCAAACCAGCGGCGGCTGCGCCAGCAGCAATTCAACCGATGTAGCGGCAAGACAAACCCCCAGCAGCAGCATGCCGTACCCCAGCAAATAGTGATGCCCGTGGGTTTCGAAAGGCACGGTGTGTTTGGACATGGCCAGAAATTCCCTGACCTGAAACTGGCTGATCACTTCCTTGGCGGCTTCTTCCCTGGACCGGCCCTGCTCCTCCAGATCCGCCGCGAAGTCCTCCAGAAAGTTGCGCAGCTCTGTTTTGTCCTCGGCATCCATCACCAACTGCTCCACATACGCGCCGATATCCCCATGCTTCCGGTATAGATTATTGACGCGGATATGTCCGATATAGTTGATTCCGCACCACAAAGCCGCCAGCGAGAAGGATATATAATAGGTCACAGCCAGCCACAGCTGATCCTTAGGATCGATCTGCTCGTCAATCGTATACGCCACCACACAGACCACGATGGACAGAAGCAGCACCGGGCTATAGCGCAGCTCCGCCAGGCTGAATACCTTACGGGCCCAATTTCTCATGACTCCATCTCCTCAAATAAACCGGTTCACGATTTCCGACATCAGCTTCCAGCTGGCGATATGTGTATCCAGGAGCTGCTTGCCCTCTCCGGTGAGCCTGTAATATTTGCGGCGGCCGCCATGGCTCTGGTCACCCCAATACGCCGAAATAGCGTGATGCTTCTCCAGCCGCTTTAGGGCCAGATATAAGGTGGCCTCCTGGATTTCGAAAGCTCCTTCCGTGCGCTCCTTGATGGCTTTGGAAATTTCGTAGCCGTAATTGTCCCGGGTGTTCAAGACAGACAGGATCAACAGGTCGACAGTGCCTTTCAGCATTTCCGCGTTCAAAGGGGCTCACCTCCCCCAAACCTACCTAATAATGTTAAGTACAGAGCCATTATAAAGCATAAGTACCTAACAATGCAATGTACTTGGCGTTTGGGTCTGTTAGGTAATCATACCAAGTGATATACTGGGCATAAGGTAAAGAGGGATGACAGCGTATCCGAAGCAGGTATAAAGCCGTTTATGCTGTGAACGGAGGAGGGCAGGGAAGATGAGGGGAGCGGCGGCTCTGGAGCGCGCTTTTTTACAAACAGTAGGTGCCTGGAGGGTTCACGAGGCTGTATTGCTGGTGGAAAATACCAAGGGTGATATGTCCGCGTGTTACGGATACGGGGGAAAGCATGGGGATTCTCCCCTTACCATGGCCAGCACGGCCAAGCTGTTTACCACGGTCTGTATCCTGCAGCTGTGGGAGCAGGACCGGCTGTCCCTGGAGGACAAGGTGGCCCGTTATGTGGACGAAGCGGTGCTGGAGGGGCTGCATGTGTACAAAGGCAGGGAATATTCCTTTGAGCTGACCGTGGCGGATTTGCTGTTTCAGATAAGCGGTCTGCCGGATTATTTTGAGGAAGGCAGCAATATGCGGAAGAGAACGATCACGGAAGACTATCACATTACATTCGACCAAATGGTGAAGCAGACGAAGAAGCTCCGTCCCCATTTTGCCCCGCAGCCCGTTCCGTCCAGAGCTTATTATTCGGACATCAATTTTGATTTGATGGGCTACATGATCGAACAGATCGAGGGGCTGCCCCTGGAAAAGGTGTATGAAGAGCGGATATTCCGGCCATTGGGGCTGTCCCGGACCTATCTGCCTACCAAGCCTGAGGACCCGGTGCCGGAGATTTATTACAAGGACCAGCGGCTGCACCGTCCCCAGGCCATCAGCAGCTACCGGGCCAGCGGCGGATGCATCACCACTGCGGGAGAGCTGATGATTTTTCTGAAGGGGTTCTTCAACGGTGCTTTGTTTCCGGTACATCTGCTGGAGAAGCTGGCGGTTTACCGGAGGCTGCAGCTTTCCATGGGGCCGATCCGTTACGGTGGCGGTTTTATGCAGATTCCGCTCCGTTCCGCAAACACCCTTTTTATGGGAAAAGGGGAGCTGTTGGGCCACTCGGGAACCACAGGCTCGTTTGCGTTTTATTATCGGCTCAAGGATTTGTATATGGTGGGGGACCTGAATCAGATGGCCCACCCTTCCTATCCCATCCGGCTGGTGATGAAGCTTGCCATGGGGTTCAAAGCATGAAGCGGCCGCTCGGAAAAAAGGCAAAAGCAGGCTTTATCTGCGGGGCCATTATGATTCTGGTGTTAGCCGCCGGCTTCTTCATGCCTACATGGACACCTGCCATTAAAGGGGAAAACAGCATCAGCATGCTGAAGCAGGTTCCTATAAACGGAACCGGACACGAAGTTATGATCCGAGGAGAGGACCGGGGCAAGCCTGTCGTCATTTTCGTCCACGGGGGTCCGGGCTGCTCCGAAATTCCTTACATACGGGAGTACCAGAAGCGGCTGGAACGGCAATTCACCATTGTGCATTATGACCAGCGCGGCAGCGGAAAATCCTTTCATTTCGGTGAGGACTACTCCGCGCTGTCATCGGATTTGCTGGTGGAGGACCTATTGGCGCTGACCGACTATGTAACGGCGGAGCTGGGCGTATCCAGGGTGCTGCTGGCTGGCCATTCCTTCGGCACCTATATCGG
>JAEWAA010000372.1 GCA_023391955.1 Bacillota bacterium
GTGGAGGAGGCCAGAGGAGCCCCCTTCCAAATCACCTTCATTTCGGTGGTGAGTGTGCTATCCCCAGAGGCCCGGCTAACGGTGATCTTGTTGTTAACCGGGTTATACGTAAAGGCCGGGTTGGACAGCTCTACAGCAAAATACTTTTCGTCGTCGGTGCTATGGACAGTATTGGCATCGAAGTTTTTGGTGTTGGGCTTGTTTTCCTCACCGATGTCACCAGTTTTTAGATCCATCCACTTCATCTCGAATACCGTAGTGGGGAGCGTATACGTGGTTACATTCTGGATGGTGTAGGCGGGAGTATCCTCATAGGCAAAGTCATAGACGTTCTCCCGCTGCCCCGCTGACCAGAGGGGCCATTCTTTGGCGTAAATGCTTGGGGCGTAAGAGTATTTGCCGTTCAAGACCTCCGCCACAAAATTAACATCCAGATAAGTGCCAATCTCCACCAGCATGGCTCCAGACGAGCTGCTGTTTTTTACCCAGACCCCATTTATTTTGTAGTTCGTCAACGAATAATAGAAGTACCCCCATAAGCGGGCATACGCCCCGGCTTCAATTTTCAGCCCGAATCCATCCAGCTTTGTGGAGAATAGACCCACCAACGCTTTGGCCCGGACACCGGCACGGATACCCATGCTGCCCATGACATAGAAGTCAAACTGATAACCGTT
Source organism: Bacillota bacterium (assembly GCA_023391955.1). Taxonomy (GTDB): domain Bacteria; phylum Bacillota; class Bacilli; order Paenibacillales; family NBRC-103111; genus Paenibacillus_AR. The sequence continues at coordinate 678 of JAEWAA010000372.1, forward strand.
TGTGCTTAAGTCGATGGTTTCGCTGTTGGCCTGCTTGCTCTTCAGCGTCAAGACGAAGGAATGACGCTTGGAGTTTTCATACTGGAAGGTCATGCCGACGGCCACATTCAGATTGGCGGACACCACAAAGTCCACCTGGATGCCGTAGGCCAAAATGTGCAGAGGGTCCACCCCGCCCCGCAGGTCGATCAAGTTAACCACAAACAGATCCACCCATGCATCGTTGGCGTCCTCCATAAATGCCGCGTACTTCCCGGCCAGACCACCGGAGGAGGATGCTTCGGACTCAGGGAATACAGTCTCTACATCCTCCACCATCTTTTTGATGGACTCGCTGAGACTGAAGATCTTTTTCGTGGCCGCTGCCTCTTTGGCATTTTTCGGCCAAGGCATCCCCCAGGGCTCATCCTCCTCATCCAGCTTGGCGGTTGCGGTAATGCCCACACCGGTATAGGTGCCCAGGTCGATGTTGCCGGTCATGCGGTAATCTGCGATATAGGGGAAGATCCATTTTTTCTTCCACACAGCGCCGCCGCTGACGCTGAAGCCAAACAGCACCTCCTGCTCGAAGAAGGCCGTCAGCTCAACCTCTACCTTTTTATCCGAGCCCGATTTCTTAATATCAAAATTGTAGGTTACGGCCACTTCCACCCGAACGCCCTTTTTGCCTTCAAAATGGGACAGCCGGGGAGTGACGGACACGCTGGTCTTGACGCCTCCCTCTTTATTCACAATGTTGCCCATGAGAACCAGATCGTCTGCATGGACGGGAGTGCCGTCACTATAGGCAATGGTATAGTCGGACAGGGTGAAGTTGTCCTCACTGCCGAAGATCTCCTTGACCTCATCAGTCTGGATAGCCAGACCCGCCAGAACCTTGCCAGCCTCCTGGATAAAACCGCCGGACAAAAGCTGGGACTCCACCGTTTCACGAATGAGCTGCTCGTCATAGGCGGCCTCGATCTCTTCATCGGTGAGCTCACTTTCGCTGTACAGCTCCATGGCGGACAACACATCAGCTTCGTCTACAACGGTGTATGTAATAATCGTGCTGTCGCCATTCACCGTAACATTGGTAATGACGCCATACCCCTGCTTGCTGGCAGTCTCATCGCCAAAATCACCGTTGTCGAAGAAGCTCAGAAAATCCCCCGGCTCCACTACAGTATCCGTGCCAAGACCCATATCAGCGTATGGGGCAGCAGAGAAATTCAGCTTCCCCGTTTCAATCGTGATGCTGCCTGTGCCGCTGGAGGCAACCATGTTGCCCACTGTCACCCCATCGCCTGCATCCAGATCGATAGGCAGCAAATCGGGGGTAAACAGCACATCCTCCGACTTGGCGGATTCATAATAATACGTTGTGCCGTCGATGCGTGTGATCTCCAGATAGGCCACAGCGCCGCTGTCCTCTACCGCCCGTTGATCAGGCTTCTTGCCGGTATAAACCGCGATGGTATCGCCCGCCAGAATCCCGCCGCCGGAGTAAGTAAAGCTGCCGGCGCCACTGTTGGCGGTATACGTGGTGACTCCCTGGGCATCAGTGACTGCCTGATACAGACCGGCATACTCTAGCACATTCTGCCTGTCGGTTTCAGACAGAGCGGAGGCTGCAATATACTTGATGCCATTAATGAGCGTCAAATTCAGAACTTCATCCTTCTGGATCATGTAGTTATAATAGCGTATTTCCTCATGCTCACCGGCAAAGGTGATGGCATCATGGAGCAGCTCGATCTGATAGGTATGACCGGGAGTAAACCCGCCGATGGTGGTAGACGCGACCGTATAGCTCCCTGCACTGCCGGTGACGGCAACGGTCTCCTGCTGCACGCCGTCGGTTCCATCGGTCACAGAGGGGTCAGTAATGTTGCGGAATGTAAAATCCGCACCGGATACAGGCACATGATCCGCAGACAGGATGATGGAAAAGTCTTCAGCAACATCCTGCTTCGTTACGAAATTCAGCTCGCCGGTTTCGGTCAATGACACGGTTTCGGTAAATTTCGCATACAGCGTCAGATTTCTCCCAAGGGTGTCCGTGCTGGTCACCATATTGCTAAGAGCACTGTCATAATACCAACCCAGGAACACCGTTCCGCCCTCCTGAGCAGGGACGGGCATGGTGCTAAGCAGGGTTCCGGCGGGATAGAGCTTCTTGATAGACTCTTCTCCCGCATTCAGCGTTACTTCGTAATAGACTGTGGGGTTGTCGCCGGAAGAGCCGTCTCCGGACGAGCCGCCGCCGGAGGGACTGCCTCCCGATGGGCTGCCGCCGGTAGGCTCGCTGCCGGAAGAAGGCGGCGTAACAACCAGTGTCTTCTCCTTGGGAACACCAGGCTCCTTATTCCACGTTTTTACAGCCCCGTCTGTCCGCATACACAGCGTTGCTGCCTGGGCACGGGTGGCATTGTCCAGAGGATGAAAATGGACACCGTCGCCGGCCAGCAAGCCGGCTTTCCATAACTTCATAACGGCATCCCTGGCATACTCCGCAACGCCGCCGATATCCGCCGGGGTCGTGGTGATGCGGGTCCCCGTGTCGTAGTCCACACCGAAGGTCTCAAAGTAGCGTACGATGAATGCTGCCATCTGCTGGCGGTTGATAAGTTCATGAGGTGCAAAGCTGCCTTCAGCAGCACCGGATGTAATCCCGTGTTTGGCTGCCCATGCGACATAGGGGGCATAGTAGGCATCTGCTGCCACATCGGTAAACACAGATTCACCCTTGTAGCCTGCGGTGTCCACCCCTGCCATACGCCCCAACACGGTTACAAACATGCCGCGGGTCATGGCTCCGTTTGGTTCGAATGTGGCCGCAGAGGTACCTGAGAAAATGCCGTGCTCACGGGCATACTGCACCGCGCTGTAAAACCAATCGGATACGTTTACATCGGCAAAAGGATTTGTTGTCATTTCGTCTGTTCTCTGCGCTGTTGTACTCAAGCTTTCATTCTGCCCCGCAAAAACTGCGTTGGGAAGCAAAGTAAGCAGCATACACAGGCAGAGGAAAAGACTCAAAAGCCGTTTCTTCATCTGTATGTTCCCCCTTTAAACGTTTGATTCACCTTGAGGCCGTTCTCTTGTTTGTATTCCTCTTCCACAATCCGAAAGCCCATCAACAGAGCCGGAATTCGGTTCATAGGCTTGTTCAGAATCCTGTTATAGCTTTTGGACGCCTCACGGCAGAGCATTCGGCTGGTTTCCATTATATTGGCAGCAGACTGCTCGTCGGGGCCATACCTCGCTTGGGAGGACAGCAGCTTGTGCAGGCGCAACTGATCCTCAAGATCTGTAAGGCTGTTCCGCTTCACCGACAGCTCCTTATAGACAGTTGTGAACCAGATGGTCACAAATCCCGCTGCGCTGAGGCCCGCAATAAAGAACACAACGATAGTGGACAAACGGCACCACTCCTCTCATTTTGCATGTAACGATAAATTACCAGAAAAAACGTCAAAAAACCGTTCCCGGCCTGAACGGTAGCGGATTTCGGCCTGAACGGTAATCGGGGTGGTTGAAGAAGGTTGCAAATGATAATAAAATGATTTGTAGGTAAAAAAAAGAGAGGAGGCGGAGCGGCTGAAGATTGCGATTTGTGACGATGATAGCCGGGACCTGCTGCAAGTTGCTTCTCTGCTGGAATCATACCGGCATAATCGGAAGGTGGCGCTTTCCTATGTGAGCTTTCGGAATGCCACAGAGCTACTGGCCTCCATGGAAAACGGGAATTACGATATGCTGCTTCTGGATGTGCTGATGCCCGGCGTCAACGGGATACAGGCCGCCCGGGAAATTCGGGAGCGCAACAGCCGGGTCCAGATCGTGTTCCTGACCTCCTCACCGGAATACGCGGTGGAGAGCTACAGTGTGCGGGCGCACTATTATCTTCTAAAGCCTGTTTCAGAGGAAAAGCTCTTTCCGATCCTGGACAGGTCGCTGGACGATTTCAAAAAGCCGGAGGATGCCCTATGCATCAAAACGCAGTCCAGCCTATTCAGCCTCCCTTACGGGAAAATCGAATACATAGAAGTCAGCGCAAAAAAACTATATTTTTATCTGACATACGGCGGTACGCGGGAGGTAACGGGCAGCCTGGCGGACTTTGAGCCTGCCCTGTTGAAAAGGCCAGGATTTATAAAGGTGCATCGCTCTTATCTCGTGAATCTGCAATGGGTGCAGGAGCTGCGGCAGGGAGAGCTTGTCACCGCGTCGGGGTGGCGTGTGCCTGTGTCCAGAGCGGCCTATCCTCAAGTGCGGACGGCCTATACACAATTTCTGTTCTCCGAGGCTGAAGAGCTGGCGCAGGACAGAAGAAACGGTGTTGAATGATCACAACTTCCATTGGACTTATACGGTTTGGGTTCTCTCTGCTCTTCGGAGTGGCGCTTTCGGTCTGCTTCGCGGGCATGGAGCGAACGCGGAAGAACAATCTTGCTGTTGCCTGCGCATGCGTCATTCTCCTTGTTGTGCAGTCCTCCAGCTGGTGGCTTTTTGGCATCGATTTCACTTCAAAATTATATCCCCTGATTATCCATCTGCCGATGATACTTTTCCTCACCATGTATATGAAACGGCCTTGGTTGATTTCCACTGTCAGCGTGCTCTCCGCCTACCTCTGCTGTCAGGTGCCCCGATGGATCGACAGCATTGGGGGTGCCATATTCAACAGCAGGCTTGGCGAGCATATATGCTATATCTTAGCCGTGGGTTTCGCCTATTATCTCTTCCAACGGTACGTAGCGGGTACGCTCCGGCAGCTGATGGAGAAGTCCGCCAAATCCTGCATCCTGCTCGGCACCGCTCCGCTGTTTTACTATTTATTCGATTACACGACCACAATTTATACCGATTTGCTTTACCGGGGTGTAAATGGAGCGGTTCAGTTCATGCCCTCTGTCTTCTCCATCGTATATTTCGTATTTATTATCCTTTATCACGTGGAAATGCAAAAACAGGCGCACGCCCATAGAGAACGGGATATGCTGGCCGCTCAGCTCCACGGCGCCCATTCGGAGCTTGTCTCCCTGCGGCAGATGCAGAATAATGCTGCTGCCTACCGGCACGACATGCGCCATCATTTTGCCATGTTGCAGAGCATGGCTTCCGAAGGCAGTATACAAAAGATCAAAACGTATCTACATACTGCACAGTCAGATATAGATGCCATCACCCCGATCCGCTTTTGCGAAAACGAAACGGTCAATTTGATTTTATCCACCTTTTTAACCAAGGCGAAGCATGCGGGAATTACCATGACGGTTGATGCGAGGCTACCGGGATCCATACCTCTAAGTGATACAGAGCTTTGCTCCCTGCTCTCCAACGGTCTTGAAAACGCCATCTTTGCTGCTGCTGCCTGCCCCGGTCCGGAGCGCAGGGTCATATCTGTTAAGGCCATGGTACATAAGGCCAATCTGCTGATTTTGATAGAGAACCCCTATGAAGGCGCGATTGTTATGAAAGGCGGATTTCCCCAATCCTCCCGGGAAGGACATGGCTACGGAACGCGCAGCATCGCTGCCATCGCCGATGTCCACGGCGGCCAGGCCATTTTCAGCGTCGAGGATGGTGTGTTTACGCTGAAAGTCATGCTTTCACTCCGGAAATGAGCTCCATCCCAAAAGCAATAAAACAAGTCGGGCGGAAAACACATGGTGTTCCGTCCGGCTTTTTTTTCTGTCCGGATCCAACCATTGACACCCCCAAAAAAACAGCAGTATAATAAACACTATTCAATCATTGAACACTGTTCAACGAAGAGGTGCAGCCAATGAGCATTGCCGAACGAAAAGAACGGGAAAAAGCCGAAATGCGGCAAGACATTCTGAACGCCGCGCGCGAAATCATCAGCCACAGCGGGATAGACGGAATCTCCATCCGCAAAATCGCGGGCATGATTGACTATTCCCCCGCCATCATCTACCACTATTTCAAGAACAAAGAGGAGCTCATCGGCATTCTCATGGAGGAAGAGTACCGCAGAATACTGGCGGCGCTGTCTCCTCTCCACACTTCCGCGAATTCACCGGAGGAGAGGCTAAAGGAAAGCATGAAGAGCTTTATGCTGCTGGCAGTGGAACTGGGCGATGCCTATAAAAGCATCATGCTCAAC
>JAEWAA010000448.1 GCA_023391955.1 Bacillota bacterium
GTATGTGATAGCCCTCTGCCTGTCCGTGCTGACAGCCTCGCTCACTGTAGTAAACCCTTACATCGGCCAGCAGATTGTGGACACCTTCATCTCGGGAAGCAGTGCACTGGAAAACCTGAGCACCCAAAAAACGCTTCTCATCACCCTGTGTCTGTCCATGATCGGATTTTCGCTTCTGCGGACGGGTCTCGCTTATCTGACCTACATGCAGTACGAACGATCCTCCCAGAACATGATGTACCGGGTGCGTATCTTCCTGTATAACAAAATCCAGGGCCAGGATATGCACTACTACGACCACAACCGGACCGGAGACCTGATGACCAAGATGACAGGCGATCTGGAAATGGTGCGCCATTCCATGGCGTGGATAGTCAAGATGATCATTGAATCGCTGGTGGTGTTTGCGGCGGCGCTGATTTACTTCTTCAGCATCGACGTGCAGCTGACTCTATGGCTCCTGATTTTGTCTCCCGCAATTTTTATGACGGCTTTCCTGTTTGCCAAGCGGGTCCGCCCCATGTACGTGGACCTGCGCGAGAAGCTCTCCCAGCTGAATACCACCACCCAGGAGAACATCGCCGGCAACCGGGTTGTGAAAGCCTTCGCCCGGGAGGAATATGAGGTGGAGAAATTCACCGAGAAGAACGTCAACTTCTCCAAAGCCAACAAAGCGGCCGCCATGGTCTGGCTGGATTACTTCCCGTATCTGGAAACCTTCGCCCAAGGCTTCAGCGTCATTCTGATGCTGGCCGGCGGGATTTTCGTCATGAACGACCGGATTACCTTCGGCGAATTCGCCGCCTTCTCGTCGCTTTTGTGGGGATTGTCCAACCCGATGCGGAACATCGGCATCATCATCAATGATATTCAGCGTTTTATTGCCAGCCTCAATAAGATTGTCGACGTCTTTTATGCCAACCCGCGGATTGTAAACGAACACAATGCCGTGGTAAAACGCCGGTACCAAGGGCGTATCGAGTTCGATCACGTCTCCTTTAAATATGACAACGTCACCGTTCTGGATGATATCAACCTGAAGGTGAACCCCGGGGAAACCGTAGCCATCATGGGCTCCACCGGCTCGGGCAAAACCTCCCTGATCAACCTGATCCCGCGTTTTTACGATGTATCCAAAGGACGGGTGCTGGTGGACGGTGTGGATGTGCGCAAGCTGGAGCTTGACGAGCTCCGCTGGAACGTAGGCATCGCTACCCAGGATGTGCTGCTGTTCTCCGACACCATCGACGGCAACATCGCCTACGGCAACCCCGAGCTTCCCGAAGCGGACGTGGTGAAGATGGCCGAGCTGGCGGCAGCCCATGATTTTATCAGCAAAATGCCGGAGGGCTACGACACCATCGTAGGCGAACGCGGCGTCGGTTTGTCAGGCGGACAGAAGCAGCGGATCGCCCTGGCCCGTGCCATGGCGGTGCAGCCGCCGATCCTCATCCTCGACGATACCACCTCCGCCGTTGACCTGGAGACAGAGGAGCATATCCAGAAGAGCCTGCGGGAGCTGGAGTTCTCCTGCACCAAGATCATCATCGCCCAGCGGGTGTCTACCACCGCCAGCGCCGACCGAATCCTTATTCTGGACAACGGCAAGGTGATCGAGGAAGGCACCCACGCGGAGCTTCTGGCCAAACGCGGGTATTATTACGAAGTCTTTATGCTGCAGAATGAGGGTATTGGAAGGCAGGTGAACGCCAATGGCAAGGAATAAATTCGATATTGACGAAAACCTGGAATCGCCGTTTGACATCAATCACTTCAAGCGGGCCATGATTTATATCCGGAAGCAAAAAAATCCCATGATTCTGGCGTTCACCCTAAGTGCGCTGTCTGCAGCCGTCGGCCTCTCCGCCCCGCTGATCATGCAGCATATCGTCGACGTGGTGATTCCCGATAAAGCAGTGGGCGCCTTGGTCGGCTGGTCGGCCCTGATCCTGTTCACCATCGTAGCCAGCGTCATTATGGCCACCTACCGCTCCCGGATTATGACCCGGGTGGGGCAGGACATTATCTTCGATATCCGCACGGATCTGTTCAAGCACCTCCAGGAGCTGCCGTTCCAGTATTATGATGACCGGCCCCAGGGCAAGATCCTGATCCGGGTAGTCAACTACGTCAACTCCGTATCGGATGTGCTGTCCAACGGGATCATCAACTTTGTTCTCGAAATCGTTAACCTGCTGTTTATCGCCATCTTTATGTTTATGGTCAACGCTAAGCTATCTCTCTTGATTCTGGCGGGACTTCCCGTATTCCTGGCCCTGATGATCCTGATCAAAAACGGCCAGCGCCGGGCCTGGCAGGCGGTTTCCAACAAAAGCTCCAACGTAAACGCCTACCTCCAGGAAAGCATCAGCGGCATCCGTGTCACCCAGATTTTCACCCGGGAGCAATACAATGAGGGTACCTTCACCCGGCTGGCGGGCAACTTCCGCAAGGCATGGATGCATGCCCAATTGTACAACGGCTTCGTCCCGTTTGCCGTAGATAACCTGGCCACCATCGTGTCCACCTCCATCTACCTGGTGGGACTGCTGATTCTGGGGCCGGAGGAGGTCACCTTCGGGGTGATCATCGCCATGACCAGCTATGCGGCCCGGTTCTGGCAGCCGATCCTGAACTTGTCCAACTTATACAACTCCTTCATTAACGCCGTGGCTTATCTGGAGCGGATCTTCGAAACCCTGGACGAACCGGTGACGGTAAGCGATATTCCCGACGCGCTGGAGCTGCCTCCCATCAAGGGGGATGTCACCTTCGAGGATGTGACCTTTGCGTATGAGCCGGGCCGCAACATTCTGGAGCATCTCTCCTTCAAGGTAAAGGCCGGGGAGAGCATCGCTCTGGTAGGTCCTACCGGCGCAGGCAAAACCACCGTGGTGAACCTGATCTCCCGGTTCTACAACATCACCGGCGGCCGGATTCTCGTGGACGGCTATGATATCAACCAGGTGACCCTGAAGTCCCTGCGCAGCCAAATGGGCATTATGCTCCAGGACAGCTTCATCTTCTCCGGCACCATTCTGGACAATATCCGTTACGGCCGGCTGGATGCTACCGAGGAAGAAGTGATCGCCGCAGCCAAGGCTGTCCGTGCCCATGACTTTATCCAGGAGTTCGAAATGGGATATAAAACCGAGGTGAACGAACGCGGCTCCAAGCTGTCCCAAGGCCAGCGCCAGCTGATCTCCTTCGCCCGGACCCTCTTGGCGAATCCGCGCATTCTGATCCTGGACGAAGCCACCTCCTCCATCGACGCCAAAACCGAGCGCCTGCTGCAGGAAGGGCTGAACGAGCTCTTGAAGGGCAGAACCTCCTTCATCATCGCCCACCGGCTGTCCACCGTAAAGAACTGCGACAGGATCATGTATGTGGCCGACAAGGGTGTGGCCGAGGCAGGCTCTCACGACGAGCTGATCGCCCGCCGTGGCCTGTATTACCGGTTGTATTCCGCGCAGAAAATGGAAGCGTAAGCGCCTCGTGTGCGTCAAAAACCCCCGGCCCTCTTTGTGGAGGGTACCGGGGGTTTTTAGGTTGTCCGCCGCACCTGAGGCGGGCGGGCTTAGCTTGAAGCGGCATCCTTCCAGGCCGGCAGCTTGGCCATGGTGCGCGCTGCAATACCACGGGCGGCTTGTCCATCCAGGCCTTGGGTCCGGATGAGAAAACCCGTCATCCCTTCCAGCCTTTCATCGTAGGACTGCATGGTTCCATCCGGTCTGGCGCAGAACCTGCAATAATTCTTGCTTTCATCTCCGCCGGGATAATCTGTGGCTTGTGCCATGGGCATGCCGCAGGCAATGCATATTTTCATGCTACTTCCTCCCTGGTTTTACGAGAGCTCCGCTCCGCCCTCAGCCCGGCAGCTGTGCCGAGTCATATGCCTCCAATGCCAGACCCAGGCATTGGGTAATCCCCGTTACACCGCTGACGGTCAGGGTCATCACGATGGTGTCCCGGATCTCCTCCCGGGTTGCTCCCGCCCGTTTAGCCATGGGTACATGTGCCGCCACCGCTCCCGCTTCCCCCCGCGAGGCCTTAATGCCGATGTAGATCAGCTGCCGCACCTTATCGTCCAAGGACGTTTGGGACAGGGTGCCGATCAGCTGGTCGAAGGCCTTGGCCGCATCCGGCGCCTCCTCCCGGAATAGCTGGAACGCATTTTTACTGGACATGATTACCGCTTCCCCTCGTATGGATTCACTCCCAAATCTTTTAAACCCTCTACTCCCAGCTCTGTCAGACAATAATGCTTGGGATTCTCCTCATCCCGTTGAAACCAGCCCAGCTCCAAAAGCCGTTCGAACAGCCGGTTTCCAAGCGTCCCCCCCAGATGCTCGTAGCATAGCTTGGCCTTCAGGGGAATAGGGTCAGTTTGCGTTCTCCGCAACGCCAAGGCAGATCAGCTCCTTTTTTTGAACCAGCTTCAAATAATGCTCCGTCAGGGTCCGGCCATGGCGGCGGAGAACCCCGCCCTCCGGCGCGAATAAATCCCCGTTGCCCAGATAATAATGGATCAGCCCCATCCATGTATTAAACAGCAGGCTTAAGGGAATTTCCGTGTCCCCTACCACGCCCGTTTCCGCCCGGTCCCGCTCCAGCGCTTGGCTGAAGTGGAAGGAAACCGCCGACTGCAGCCCGGTCCAGGCATCCCTGGCCTCCTGCGGAAGCAGCCGGTTCTCAATGACCAGCCGGGTATAAAACGGCTCATGCCGGCTTATGCCGGCAATATGGACGTCAAGAAACTCCCGGAGCGTCCGGCAGGAAACCGCTGACAGGTGAGTGTCTTGGGCAATTTCTCCGCAATAGGCTTCCAGCACCTCTGCAACCAGCCGCTCCTGAGTGGGAAAATGGAGGAACACCGTACCGTGGGAAACACCCGCCGCCTTGGCAATATCGGCCATCCGGGCGGCCTGTATGCCCTGGGCGGAGAAGACATCATAGGCGGCCTGCAGCAGCGCCGTTCGGGTCTCTTCCTTCTGCAATTGGCGCGTTGTTTTCTTCATTCGCTGACTCCTTAATCACTGACTGTAAAGTCATTATAGTCCCAAAAGAAAATCCTGTCTACAGGGAAGACAGGATGACTTGCTCCGCACTGCACCGGGCCCCGGCTACACAATCCGCTGCAGCTTGCTTAACACCTCGAAAAAATCCTTCAGCCGTTCGGTCCCGATTTCACGCTCGACAGCTGCCTGGGCCTCCTCCCACAAGGGCATCGCCTCATCCAGCTTGGTTTGGCCGCCGGCGCTTAGGGAAACGGATTTTTTCCGGGAATCCGCTTCATCGGGCTTTACCTGGACGTATCCTTTTTTGCGGAGGGTCTCCACATTCCGGGTTACGGTGGTCTGGTCCATCAGGGCCAGCTCCGCCAGCTCGCCGATGGAGATCTGGGGATGGGCGGAAATATCCACCAGCAGCCCGAATTGCGCCGCAGGCAGCCCCGCGGGCAAAAAATGCCTGTCATAAAACTGCGTCACCGCTCTGGCGGTCATCCGCATCTGCTTGCATGCGCATTTATGGACGGAATGGCCTGCTGCCATACTTGTCACTTCCCTCTTTATGCTTCCAACAGCAACTCATCCCGGACAGTTTGGGCCATGCGGCGGATTCCGTCATGGCTGCTGCCGCAGGCCTGCAGAATCGGGTCGCGGTAGCTGTCCCGGTAATTGTTGCGCATATAGTTTAACACATTTATTTTCCACTTCCATAATTCTTCCGGGGTTAAATAGAAAAATTTGGGCTGGATCTTCTCACGGTAAGTGTCCTCCGTCAGCTCCAGAATCCGCTCCGGCTCCAAAAGCTCCGCCACCTCAGGCAATCCGGGGAAATCCAGAGCCTCCTTCCATTGGTTCCGGTTCATGGGGCAGGCATCCTGACACAAATCACAGCCGTAGATGCAGGTCCCGAAGCTATTGCGGAGGGGCTCCTGCCACAGGTCGCGGCCGCCGAAGGTGGTCATGTAGGAGATACAGGCGGTGGGCTGCATAACGTAAGGCTCGGACAGGGAGTGGGTGGGGCAGGCGGACTGGCATTTGGTGCAGTTTTTGGGACAAGGGGGCAATGTCTCCTGCTGGCGCAGCTCCATCTCCCCGTCGGTCAGCCACGCCTCCAGATGAACCCAGGAACCGCTTTTGGTGTACAAAAAGTTGTTCCGCCGGATGATGCCAAGCCCCGCCTCCAGAGCCGCCCAGCGCAGACCCACCACACCGAACTTCCGGTTGCCTGCGGTGCGCAGCCCCAGCTCCTGCAGATACTCCTCCATCAGGAGACTGCTTTGGTATTCTGTTGTATTCGCATCCGCCCGGACATCTGTAAGATAGCTTTTGGCGATGCGGCCCTTCACCTGCTCCGGAATCCGGTATTTGCCGTAAGGCATGGTCAGGACCACCACCGACCTCGCCCACGGGAAATGCGCCAGCGGCTCCGTCAACCGCATCTGATTCCGGTAAAAGGGCACGGATTCCGGAAGCTTCTCCATCCGCTCGGCGAATTTATCCCGGTAGCCGTCCATAGCGCCGATGGGAATAATGCCGCAGCCTTCATACCCCAGTTCCTCCGCCCGCTGGCGGATCAGCTGTTCCTTGGGGAGTGTCATGCCGGTAACCTCCTTTATATGTATATGCATATATGGCCTGTGAAGATATAGTCTGTGAATAGTTTGCAGTATAAGGCAGACGAATCGCTGCCCATAATCCAATTTATATGTATATGCATATATTATTCCTGCCTGCAGCAGGTGTCAAGCAGAATTCGGGAACCCAGGCGGGGGGCAGCGGTATCTGCAGGACACCTAAGAGCTCTGCGGAACGGCATCACCACATATCAGGCCTGATGCACGTCGGGCTGTGACTGGAGATACGGACTCGGCTGGTTGGGGTCGATGCCGCGTTTGCGAAGCTCTTTGTTGATGGTGCGGTTCATGTTCCGGGCCATCAGCCACCAGATTACTGCCGGCAGCCGGAACTGGGCCGCCTCGTATACACTCTGCGGCG
>JAEWAA010000636.1 GCA_023391955.1 Bacillota bacterium
CCAATACGTTAACATCCAGTGCACACTTAAACTCTGCAATAATATGAAGCAATGAATTGGAATCCTGGATATGGGCAATCTGATTGGCCCAATCCTGACCTGTTGCGGCTCCTGAACATGTGCTCATTTTGAGTCCGCCTCTCTCATAAAATAGATCATATCAAGCTTCTTCCTTCAGCAGCACCCCATCGAGAAGCGCCGGGCCGGGACACTGGAAAAATTCCCTCATGGTCAGCCGGAACGCACAAAGGCCTTGAAGCGAAGCCCAATACAGAATAGCCAGCTGCATGGGATCGCCCTGCTTGAAGGTGCCCTCCTGCTGCCCCTCTTCAATCAACCCGGCCAAAATTTTGAAGGGGAGAGTGGAGTTGGTCAAATGGGGGGACATGCTCCCGTCCCGCACCAATCCGGCTTGCAGCATCAGTGTGAAATACTGGGCGGTTTTGGTGCCGCGCACAAGAATATCCGTAAGGGAGCGGGAGATAAGCTGGAGCCGTTCCTTGGCTGATCCCGAATTGCCCCGGTAACGGGACATGGCTTCACCGGAAAAGCTGACCGCACGGCTGACAAGCTCATAGAAAAGAACTTCCTTGGATGCAAAATAATGATACAAAAGCCCGGTGCTGATGCCCGCTTCCTTGGCGATGCCGGCAATATTCGTTGCGGCCAGCCCGTTATGGGCAAAGAGCAGCAGGGCAGCATCGAGGATTTTCTCGCGGGCGGCTTCTTTGATTTGACGGTTTTGGTCCTGTGTGCGCGGGATAAGGAGGACCTCCTTTTTATTGATTGAATATTAATTCAACCATAAACCCGATGGGAGGAATTGTCAATAGGCGCATCCTTTATATTCAATGCGGGGGAAATGAATTAGAATAGAAGTAGCCGATAACGTATGAAAAGTGGTGGAAAATTGAAACTCGCTCGCAGGATCGTGGATATATTGCTGGCGCTAGTTGTCCTGTTTCTCCTGTTTGGGCTGATCCAGCTTCGCAATCTGAGCTGGCAGGAGGACATGCCCGAATGGGCGGTACTTAACTTGTGGGTGCAAAAGGGGTTCGCCGTTTTATTTATCCTGACCATAACCCGGCTTTATCTGAAAAAACAGCATTTTATCAAAAAATAAGTTAATTTATGGTATATTTAGAACCATAGAGTAAAAAAGGCTTGACACATGTATGGTACAATTGGTTTATGCGGGTAAGTCAGCAAGCTTTCATATTCCAGGAATAGGAGGATATCGAATGTTCCAGGCAGGTGAGTTTGTCATTTACGGCAATAGCGGGGTATGTGAAGTGAAAGAGGTGGGAATCCCCGGATTCTCCGCAGGGGAAAATCCCCGATCTTATTACACCCTGTCTCCGTTGCACAGTACGGAAACCATCTATACTCCTGTGGATACCAAGGTGCTTATGCGGACGGTGATTTCCTCCGCAGATGCCCAGCATCTGCTTGAGCATTTTCCGGAGCTGCAGGAGGAGGACTATAGCGCATGCAACACCAAATGGCTGGCCAATGCCTATGAATCCTCCCTGCAGGATTATACCTGTGAAACGCTTATGAAGCTCATCAAATCCATCTGCATGCGGAACTGCGAGGTTATCCTGAGCAAGCGGAAGCTGAATGAAACGGATCTGAAATATTTGAAGCGGGCCGAGGATCTGCTGTACAACGAATTTTCCGTAGCCCTGGGGTTAACGGTGGACGATGTGAAGCGGATTATCGAAGAGGCGCTGGATGAGCTCATGGCCCAAAAAGCAAACAGCTAACCAATCAATGTCAAACCGGTGAAAGAAGCCCGCGGCGCTCCAGCTCCAAAAGCCCGGTTTTCATGGTTAAGCCGCCGCGGTAGCCGGTTAAGGCGCCTTGTTTGCCCACAACACGGTGGCAGGGCACGGTGATCAGCACCGGGTTGGCTCCGATGGCGGCGCCAACAGCCCGGGATGCCTGGGGTTTATCCAACCGGTGGGCAATGTCCGAATAGGTCATCGTCTGCCCGTAAGGTATGCTGTTCAGGGCATCCCACACCGCAAGCTGGAATGGGGTGCCGTACAAATCCAACGGAACGGTGAAGTCCTGCCGTTCTCCCTGCAGATAGCCGGCAAGCTGCCCGATATAGGGGGCAAGCTTGCCGGCATCTTCTGTTAAGCGGCAGCTATGAAGCCGCCTGCAAGCCCAATCCTCCAGCTCCTCATAGGAACGGTCCGCTGAACCCACGTAACAAAGCCCTTGCTCGGTTGCCGCCACGTGCAGACTCCATGTCCCAAGAGTAAACCGGGTCCAATAGACAGGTGTTCCCTTCAGGTTCCTTCTCATTCCAACTTTCCTCCTTTAACGGCATCTGTGTGCTGCTTCCGGTATTGCGCCGGGGTGCAGCCTGTTTGGCTTTTGAACAAAGTAATGAAGTACGGGGTATTGGCTAATCCCACATCCGTACCAATAACTGAAACCGGCTTGTCCGTGGCAAGCAGCTCTGCTGCCGCTTGTTCGATGCGGACCTGCTGGACATATGCGGCCGGCGTTTGGCCTGTGATGCGTTTGAAGGTCCGGTGCAGGTGAAACGGGCTGCTGTGGGAGATGTCCGCCAAGGTTTGCAGGTGAAGTGGATCTGTATAATGCCGGTGGATATATCCCGTCACCATGGAAATCCACTCCTCATCCGGCATCCGTTCTCCGGTGGGTCTGCAGCGTTTGCATGGCCGGTAACGGGCGTCCATCGCTTCCCGGGAGGAAGCAAAAATGTGTGTGTTTTCTTTTTTGGGCGGCCTGGATTTGCAGGAAGGCCGGCAAAAAATGCCCGTTGAGCTGACGCCGTATACAAACTGCCCGTCAAAAGCGGCGTCATTGTTCAGAATGGCCTGCCATTTTTCGTCTGGTAAATAGAAATCCCCCAAACCCGATCACCTCCACACCCAGTATAACCCGGATGAGGCTGGTTTGGCGGATTTGGGGGCTGTAACAGCAAGATAACGAAATTTCAGGGTTAGTTCAACTGGACAATGTCCTTTTTCAATACTGTGCAGCCTTCAATAATCACCGCTTCCCGCGTATCCTCCCGTAAGGCACGGAACCGCAATCCCTCTACCGAAAGTCCCTGCACATGGCGCACATCCAGGTAGGTGGCCCGGCTCCACGTAGGGTAATAATTCTCGGATACCTCTTCAGGATGCTCGTACCGCATGTCCCATACCTTCGGATAAGCAGCAGGCTGGTCCTCCTTTTGCACACCGCCGGCACAGGTATAAGTAATATTGCGCAGCGACAGATCGCGGATGGGATAGCTTTCACAGGCGTCCACCCGGATGCCGTTGAAGGAGGGGGAGCCCATTATATCGTCGGTGAAACGGTAATGGGTATCGAACATTTCCTCATCGTCGGTAGTGATGATATCCGCCAGCAAAATCCGCTCCATGGTGCCGATCTCCGGCATCGCCTCCAGCCCGATGGAGGAGCCGATGTTGTCCAACCGGTTGTTCAGGATCATAAAGATTGGCCGTGTCACATTGCGCATGACCAGACCTTGGGCGATAACGTCGGTGATGCTGCCGCCTTCGGTACATTCGATTTTGATCCCTTCCCGCCATACATTCTCGAAGGTGCAGTTATGGATGGCCACATTGGAGATGTCGCCCACTGATTTCAGGCCGATCCGGATGCCGGCGCAGATGGAGGTGAAATGGCAGTTGGAAATATGCACGTTCTTCATGGGATAGTCCTTGCTGCTGGCTTGAAGGCAGAGGTTATCGTCCGTGCCCAGAATGCTGCAGTTGGAAACAAACACATTCCGGCAGCCGTCATAGTCCAGGCCGTCCCCGTTGTAGCGCCGGTCGTTGCGGATATCCAGATCCCGGCACCAGATGTTCTCGCTGTCCAGAAATGTCGTGGTCCACGCCGCGGAAT
>JAEWAA010000494.1 GCA_023391955.1 Bacillota bacterium
CAGATACACCATGGACAACAAGGATTGCCCGGTGGAAATCAGCTGTTTGGGCAGCACCCGGACCGTGTAGTACACGGCCGTCAGCCAGAATACCGCATAGGTGACGATGGCTCCCGCCTGGAGCAGCACCATCACCCAAGGCTCGGGCGCCAGTGCATAGCCGGTCCACCGCAAGGTGTACAAGAGACAGACGATTCCCAACAGTGTAAGCTCCCGGACCTTGTGCAGATATTTGTTCAGCAGGGCAAATGCCGGAATTTCAAACAACGCATGCAGCGCCCAGGAATACCCCACCAGCGCCTCCGAACCTCCTGCGTTCTGAAGATACAGGCTGAACATCACATCATGCATCCGGTGCGGCACCGACATAATGAAGACCAAGAGCAGAAACCAAAGGAAGGATTTGTTCGCCAGAATGGGCTTCAGGGATTTCAGCGTCATCCGCTCCCCTTCTGTCGGCTCATCCCGGAGCCGGAGCAGCAGAAGCAGAGCAGGAATCCACAGGGCCCAGAAGAGATACGACAAATTCCCGATTCCGACGAAGGAACCGAACAACAGCCCCGTGCCGATCAGAATGGTCATATAGCCCATCGAGCCGAACAGCCGGATGCTTCCGTAGGTAACGCCGCGTTTTTCCGTGGCTTTAATGGTAATGCTGTCCATCAGAGGCAGCGTGGGCAGCCAGAAGAAATACACCGCCGTGGCGAAAAACAGTGCACTTCCGTAGCTTGAGCTTTGGAACAGACCGATACTGGAGAGAATGGACATCCCCCATAAACCAGCGATGATCTTCTTGACCGTCCCCAGCTTATCGCTTAGATACCCCCAGAAGGGCTGGAACAATACCGCAAGCAGCGGGCCCAGCATCATCATGGTGCCAATCTGCGAGGAGGTGTACCCCTTAGCCGAGAAATACACGGGCAAATAGGGCGACAAAATATTGGTGGCATACAGCCAGAACTGCAGTCCCCGCAATGTGGGAAGCTGCTTGTCCCCGGATTCGGTCCGGGAGTCGTGCTCTGTGATCTTCGTGGGTGTTTTGCTTGAATCATGCGTTGTCATTGTGATGTGGCTCCACCTTATAACCGGATGACTTCAGTATAAGAGCCGTTTGTCCGGAATACCATATCCTTTTATGCTCAATTACGTGCTGATTGTGTCTTTTTCATGTAGTAATACACAGGCAGCCCGATCAGGGTGATCCCGATTCCGATGAAGGAACGCACCGGCTCCGCCATGATGGTGCTCACGATAATGTAGCCGCCCCCGATAACGCCGATCAGCGGCGTGATGGGATACAGCGGCACCCGGTAACGGCCGGGTTCGGCTTGATGGCGGCGGCGAAGCAGGAACACACCGAACACACCCATGGTGAAGAAAATCCACAAAACGAAAACCAGCAGGTCTGTCAGGGTATCGAAGGTTCCGGAGAAAATGTACAACACGGCCAGAGCCGCTTGGAAGATCAGAGCGCTGGCCGGTGTTTTGAACCGGGGATGAACAGCACCCAGCACCCGGGAAAAAGGGACCCGCCCCTGCTCGCCCATGGCTTGCGGCACACGGGCTGCCGTCATCAGATAGCCGTTCAGAGCACCAAGCACCGATACGATAATGCCCGCGGTGATAAAGGCACCGCCGCCATTGCCGAAGAGGGCATCGGCTGCGTCGGCTCCCGGTGTTTTGGAATTAATAATGGTGTCATATGGCAGCGCCCGGAAAATAGCCAGGTTAAACAGGACATACACCACCATTACAAACAGCACACCGCCCAGGATAACCCGCGGCAGCGTTTTGGCCGGATTCCGGATTTCCCCAGCCATATTGGTGACCCCAATCCAGCCGTCGTACGCCCAAAGGGTGCCCAGAACAGCCGCACCGAAGCCAGCTGCAGTTGCTCCTGCCGTAATACCGGCGAACCCCGGCGCATCCCCGCTGATCAGCCCCACCGCAATAATCCCGATAACCGGCACCAGCTTGCCCGCAGTGGCAACCGTCTGGATGATGCCGCCGTATTTAGTGGAGAGCACATTCATGAGAAGAATAAATAGCAGAATCCCTACAGCCACCAGCTTTTGCACAAAGCCGCCTATAGGCAGAAAGTATCCGGAATAGGTGGCGAAGGCAATGGCCAAAGCTGCCACTGATGCCGGGTAGGAAATCACCGCCTGCACCCAGCCCAGCAAAAAGCCGAATATACCGCCGTAGAGCTCCTCCAGATAGGTATACAATCCTCCCGACTTGGGAATCGCTGCGGCGATTTCTGCCACAGTCAGAGCGGAGGCCAATGTGATTACACCGCCTACCACCCACGCCAGGATGCTCATCCATTGGGAGCCGGCATGCCCCAGCACGATGGCGGGCTTCAGGAATATCCCGGACCCAATGATCATACCGACCACAATAGCCAGCGCTTCAATGGTTGTAACCGATTTCTTTAATGTTTCCTTTGACATACGACAGTTGACCCCTCTACGGTTAATTGACCCAGCAATTGACAGCTAGTCAAATTATACGGTAAGGGGTTCAGTGTGTCTATAACTTTTTTGTGTAGGATGGTGGTAATATAATAAATAAATTTAATATGGTAATGAAAGTTATTTTATACTGTATCTACTTAATCCCCGAATGGATGAAGCTGTTGATAAACTGGCGCTGGAACAGCAGGAACAGCAGCATTAAAGGCGCAATCACCAGCAAAGTGGCGGCGCTGACCTCCGTCCATTGGGCACCCACCTCGAAGGATTGGGCGAAGATCGCCAGCCCTACGGTTAGAGGCCGATTTTCCACGGAGTTGGTCACAATGAGGGGCCACAGGAAATTATTCCACTGGTAGCTGACAGACACCAGGGCAAAGGCCAGATACGCCGGGCGGGACAACGGCACATAAATGGTCCAGAGAATCCGCCACTTGGAGGCTCCCTCCACAACGGCTGCGTCGTCCAGCTCGGAGGGCAGCGTCTTAAAGGTTTGCCGGAGCAGAAAAATACCGAAGGCCGAGGCATAATACGGCAGCATAATCCCCAGCTTCGTGTCCAGCAGGGACAGCTCCTTGAGCACACTGTAATTGGGGAAAATCAGAACATCCGCCGGCACCATAATTTGCACCAGGAACAACAGGAATACCGCCGTTTTTCCCCAGAACTCCAGTCTTGCAAACGCATAGGCAGCCATGGTGACGGTAAGCATCTGCACAGCGAACACGGCAACAACCAGCAGCACGGTGTTCACATAATATTGGGCAAAAGGAGCCGCCTCCCACACCCGGCCGAAGTTAGCCAGGGTAAACTGCAGAGAAAACAGGGAATCAAGCGCCACCTGCTTGGGGCGGAAAGCCGTTACCGCCATCCATACCAGCGGAACCAGCCACAGCACAGACAACAGCAGCATCAGTCCGCGTTCAATCTTCCATTTTGTCGGGAGCATATAATCGCCTTTCTTCTTCCTCTAGTGATAATGAATCCGCTTGTCCATACCCAGGAAATTCAAGGCGGCCAACAACAAGAGCACCGCGACCATCACAACCGTCAACGCCGCCGCCATACCTTGATCCCAGAAGCTGAACGCCGTTTCGTATATATAGTACAAGAGCAGACTGCTGGAATTGTTGGGGCCGCCCTTGGTCATGATCAATAGATGGTCTACCAGCTTGAAGGAATTGGTCAAGGCAATAATGGTCACAAACAGAGTCGTCGGCATCAAAAGCGGGAAGGTAATCTTCCGGAACACCGTCCAGCGCCCTACTCCGTCCACCTGGGCGGATTCATACAGCTCCGGGGAAATATTCTGCAGCCCGGCCAGATAAAAAATCATAAAATAGCCGGCTTCCTTCCATACGACCATGGCGATCAAAGCCCACATGACTGTTCCGGGCGAACCCAGCCAGTTGATATTGGAGGCATTGCTGAACCAGCCCACGGCACGGCTCAACAGCCCGTATTGGGGCGTATAGATGAACAGCCACACGTTGGCGGCAGCGATCATGGGCATCAGCGTCGGATAAAAGAAAGCCACCCGCATAAAGCTGGTCCCCCGCAGCGCTTTGTTGGCGAAAACCGCCATCAGCAGAGCAAGTCCGATGGAAATAGGCACGGTGCCCAAGGCAAACCACAGGTTATTCAGCATCACTTTTTGAAAAATCGGGTCCTTCACCATGTCCACATACTGGTCCGCACCGGCAAAAACCGGCTCCGGATGCGCCAGATCCGCCCGGAAGAAGCTGAGCCGGATGGTTTTGGCAATGGGATAAAAGGTAAACAAAAAGAGGAATAACAAGGAAGGCAGCAGAAGCAGCCAAGCAAAGGCGTTTGTTTTGAAGCGTGGGGAGATCAGTCTGCCATTCAAGGTGGGGCCTCCAATCTGGTAATAACTTGTCCATTGTGGTTCTTTCCACAAGCTGCGGCCGAGTAACTGCTGCTCCAACCGCAGCTGTGGGATGAACCTGTGTTACTTGTTGTACGGCTCCAGCACCTTGTCCGCATCCTGTTGGGCTTTCTTCAGCGAGTCCGCAGGTGTTTCGGTTCCGGTAAGCACGGCCTGTACCTGGTCATTCAGGATTTTCATTACCTTGCCGTTATTATGGGTGGACAGCTCGGCAGCGGCATATTGCAGCTGGTCCCGGGCCACCAGCGTCTGCGGGAAGTCGGCGGCATATTTCTTCATGCGTTCCGTTTCATAGGCTGACTTCTTCACCGCCACATAACCGGTGTCCATGCTCCATTGGGCGGCACGTTCGGTTTCGGTCATGAACTTCACGAACTTCCAGGCTGCATCCTGCTTCTTCTTGTCAATATCCTTGAATATGTAGAAGTTGCCGCCGCCTGTTGGGCTGCCGTAGCCTTTCTTCTGGGGCAGGTAGGTCACGCCAAAGTCAAACTTGGCATTGGTTTTGACGTTGGTCAGGTTCCCCGTGGTATGGTACATCATCGCGGTTTTTCCCTGGATGAAGTCAGAGGGCACCGTTCCCCATTCCGTAGCACCGGTAGGCATGACCTTGTCCTTTTGGGACAGATCGTTCCAGAACTGCAGCCCCTCCACATTTTCCGGAGTGTTGAACATCACCTTTTTGCCGTCCTCGGTCATCAGGTTTTTGCCGTTTTGCAGGGCGAAGGTCTGCAGCATCCAATACCCGTAGCCCGTTACCGGAATCTCAAGGCCCCAACGGCCTTCTTTAGTCAGCTTTTTGGCGTAATCCCGCATTTCCTCCCAGGTTTTCGGCGGCTTCTCCGGATCAAGACCGGCATCCTTGAACATTTGTTTATTGTAATAAAGCACGATGGTGCTGCGTTGGAACGGAATGCTCCAGGTTTTGCCCCCGGTTTGGGAGTTGGCCATAAAAGCGGGATAGAAATCGTTCAAATAGCTGCTGCCTTCCTTGGCAATATAATCATCCAAAGGCAGGATGGCGTTCATATCCAACAAACTAAACAGCTCGGTGGATTGAAGCACAGCTACATCAGGAGGGCTTTTACTTTGTACACCTGCCTGGGTTTTGACAGCTGTATCGGCGTAGCTGCCGGTATATACGGGCTTGACGGTAATATTGGGATTTTCCTTGGTGAATTCCTTGGCCATATTCTCGATGGTTGTGGTCAGCGGGCCGCCTACAGCAATGGGATAATAAAAGGTCAGCTCCACCTTCTCGTTGCTTTCCGTTGAAGGGGCGGTACTGGGGGCACTGCTGGCTGTGCTGCCGGTTGGATTTGTGCTGGTTGCAGGTGCTCCGGAGGTAGCCGTACCATTGTTGCCGCAGCCAAACAATACCGAGAAACAGAGTGCTGCACTTGCCGCTTTCAGAACATGGGAACGCATGATTTTCTCTCCTTTTTTATACTGGATTGTGATTATGCTTCCGCTCCGCCTGGCGCCCGCTTGCTGCTGCCACTCACACTCTAGCAAATCAGCAAACGAATAGAATTATCGCAATGTGAAGCGGGTGTAAATATTGTTTGTCCCTACAAGGAGGCCGACATGGCGGTTAACAGCTCCTCCATGGTGCTCCACACGTAATCCGGCCGCAGGCCCGATTGGTCCAGCTCCTCCCGGGAAGCCGCCCCGGTCAGCACCAGCGCTGTGCCGAAGCCATGAACTATACCGAAGCGCACATCCGTCTCCAGTCTGTCCCCTACCATCAGACAGTGCTCCGCCGGCAGCTTCGATTCCTCCAGCACCTTGGCGGCATAATAGGCGGAGGGTTTGCCGATGACCATGCCGGTGCTGGCACAGCCTGCTGTTTCGATCGCCTTGACCAACGGCCAGGTATCCGGGAGAAGGTCGTTCTCCACGGGGCAGTTGGGATCGGGATTGGCGGCGATCAGTTGGGCGCCGTTGCGCAGGGCCCGGGCTGCCTGATGCAGCTTGTGGTAATCGAAGCGGGTATCCATACCCACCAGCACATGGGTGGCGGCCAGCGGATTGCCCGTACAATCCACCCCGGCCAAGATGAGCTCCTTCAGCAGGGCAGGCTCCCCGATGGCATACACCACCGGACTGGGAGTCACATCCTTCAGATAAACAGCCGACGCATACCCTGCAGTAATGATTTCATGCTCGTATGCTACAAGCCCCAGCCGCCGCAGACGGTCCGCACATTCCTGGCGTGTCCGGGTGGTGGTATTGCTCAGGG
>JAEWAA010000516.1 GCA_023391955.1 Bacillota bacterium
CCGCTAACGAATACATCTGGCTGGCTTTGGCCGGCGCGGCCATTACTGCCGTTTTTGTATTCGGGATCGGATCCATGGGGAGTGGCGGAGCCACCCCCATTAAGCTGGTTTTGGCGGGAGCAGCCACCAGCGCCGCCCTGGCCTCTCTGGTCAGCGCCATTATGATTCCCCGCTCGTATGTAATGGACCAGTTCCGATTTTGGCAGGTGGGGAGCGTCGGTTCGGCATCCTGGAGCGGGATCGCCACCTTCGCTCCGTTTCTCGCCTTTGGCATCCTGGCTGCCATTGTCACCGCCCCCGCCCTGAATGCATTGGCATTGGGCGATGATGTCGCCACCGGACTGGGTGTCCGTACAGGCATCCTGCGGATGGTTGCCGCGCTTGCAGGGGTTCTCCTGTGTGGAGCCACCACGGCTCTGGCGGGTCCCATTGGTTTTGTCGGCCTGATCGCCACCCACGTAACCCGTCTTATACTGGGCTCCGATTTGCGTTTTGTGATTCCCATGTCGGCCATTTCAGGTGCCGTTATCCTGACCATATCCGATATTATCGGACGGCTTCTGGGAAGCCCCGGGGAGCTGGAGGTCGGGGTGGTGACGGCATTCGTCGGGGCCCCGTTACTTATCCTATTAGCCATGCGTTCGAAAGTGCGGTCATTATGAATAATCAAACCGTTGCTTTTATTATGGCGGGCAGACGCCAAAGACGCCGGCGGTGGGTCCTGGTTACCGTTGTGCTGGCCGTATTGTCTTGTGCGCTGTGTATGGCCATGCTGCTGTTGGGCAGCACCATCTATCCGGTGAAGGATGTGATCCGGACCCTGATGGGCGAGCAGATCAAAGGGGTCTCCTTCGCCGTCAATACCATCCGGCTGCCCCGTATGCTGGCCGGGCTGTTCGCCGGCTTTGCCTTCGGTGTAGCCGGGAGCACCTTCCAGACCATGCTGCGCAACCCCCTGGCCAATCCCAACGTCATCGGCATTACCTCCGGCTCCAGTGCGGCTGCGGTATTTTGCATTACCGTGCTGCACTCCAGCGGAGCGGTTGTTTCCGTAGCGTCGGTTATTGCCGGACTGGCTACAGTGCTGGTGATTTATGTGTGCTCCAGAGGCGCCTCCTTTGCCGTCGGCCGTTTAATCCTGGTGGGCATCGGCGTTCAGGCGATGCTGGATGCCATCATCTCTTACCTTCTTCTGGTAGGCGCCCAGCAGGATATCCCGGCCGCCCTCAGATGGCTTAGCGGCAGTCTCAACGGCTCCCAGATGCATGAGCTTCCGCCTTTGGTCATTACCGTACTGATCTGTGCCCCGATCATCATCCTGTTGGGCAAACATCTTACCGTGCTCGAGCTTGGGGAGCAATCCGCCACCTCGCTTGGCGTGAATACAGACAAAACCCGGATCATGCTGATCGTCAGCTCCGTCTGCATGATTGCGCTGGCTACCGCAACAACAGGTCCCATCGCCTTTGTGGCCTTCCTTTCGGGACCGATAGCCAAAAGACTGGTTGGCGTCGGCTTCTCCTTCTCCAACGTGATTCCGTCCGGTTTGGTCGGAGTGATATTGGTGCTGGCCGGAGATCTCATTGGGCAGTTCGCCTTTGCCGTCCGATACCCCGTCGGCATCATGACCGGCATTCTAGGCGCGCCATACCTGATCTTCTTGCTTATCCGGATGAATCGAAAGGGAGATTTCTAACATGAAACCGACGCATGTTTTTCAAGCGGACCAGATTGTAGCCGGCTATGATCATAAAACCATTCTCCACGGCATCAGCCTGGTCATTCCCGGCAATAAGATCAGCGTCATGATTGGCGCCAACGCCTGCGGCAAATCCACCCTCCTGAAGACGCTGGCCCGGCTGATCAAACCCACCTCCGGCACCGTCACCCTGGACGGCAAGCCGATCAGCAAATTCCCGCCGAAGCAGCTTGCCCGGGTGGTGGGGCTGCTGCCCCAATCCCCCATTGTGCCGGAGGGGATATCGGTGGCGGATCTGGTGGGCCGGGGCCGGTTTCCCCATCAGTCCCTGCTCAGCGGCTGGACCAAAAAGGATGTGGAGGCCGTAGCAGAGGCCATGGAGATCATGAACATTACGGAGCTGGCCAACCGGAATATTGATGAGCTCTCCGGCGGCCAACGGCAGCGTGTCTGGATTGCCATGGCCTTGGCGCAGCAGACGGATATTCTATTCCTCGATGAGCCGACCACCTTCCTGGACATCACGTACCAAGTGGAAATCCTGGACCTCTTGACCGATCTGAACCGGAAAAAGGGGACCACGATTGTGATGGTGCTGCATGACATTAACCTGTCCGCGCGGTACGCCGACTACATCTTTGCCTTGTCCCAAGGGAAGCTTCTGGCGGAGGGAAAACCCTCCGAGGTGATTACCAGCTCCCTGGTGAAGGATATCTTCGGACTGGATTGCACCGTTATTCCGGACCCGGTATCGGGTTCGCCGATGGTGATTCCGAAGGGCCGCTATTATGTTCATGAAGGCTAATGGCCGTGGCTCCCCACACGTTAGCACGAAAAAAAGCCTCCAACGGGACAAAAACATGTTCCGCCGGAGGCTTTTTCCGTCTTTATTTATTTTCAACCGGCACCCAAATCTCCACTTCCGCATCCATAGGGTTGCCGTTCAGCAATACCTCTGCAACCGGCCCTCCGGTATACCGGTATCGGGCATCCCCGGTAAGAATTTCGTTAAAGGCTTGGTCTTCCAGCTTGTCGAAGGCCAGGCGGGAAAGCCCGCCTTTTCCGCTCAGAACCAGATAGAGTCCCTTCGGAAACAGCACCTCCTCCGTTCCCTCCGCCGCCGGCTTGGAAGAAACAACACCGGCATAATAGAATGCCCCTGTCTGGTCCGCCGCTACAACCGCATAACCATACGTGCTTTCCGCTATTGGCTTGAGGGCAGCCATCTTCCCGCTTTGCAGAGCGCCCTTAAAAAACTCCGTTTTGACCGGGGAATACCCTTCGGCGTGAATCTGAGCGGACGGGCCCAGTTGAACCTTGAAGCCTACAAAACGGAATGCTTCCTTTTCCTCCACTATGAAATTTGCCATTCTTACTTCCTCCTCCGTGTTTGGATTACATGTCCGGCAAAGCCAAGTCCAATCCACTGATGCGGACAGGGTCGGAAATCAGCTCCACCTCGGCAATTCTTCCCTCGCGGATGGTGTACTGCAGCACATACTGAAGCCTTCCTTGGGGAGCGACCACCACACCCACTGCCCCGTTCACCAGGACAATGTGGGAGGCTTGAATCCGGCCTGCCACCTGCTTCGCCAGCTGCTCCGCCCCGCGGATCGTCGCTTCCGCACCATCACGCCGGTCATCCCGGAGGACCACATCCGGGGCCAGCACCGCCAACAGCCGGTCAAAGTCTGCCTCCCGGGCGGCAGCGAGAAAAGCCTCCACCAGCTCCCGCTGCCGAAACATGGCAGGCTCGTCAGCTATAGGTCCGCCCCTGATGCGCCGCCGTGCCCGGCTGGCAATTTGCCGGACAGCCTCCTCGGATTTGCCCAGCGCCTCCGCAATATCGGTGAAGGGCAGGGCAAAAATATCATGCAGCACAAAGGCCACCCGCTCCGGCGGGCCAAGCTTGCCCAGCACAATCTGCAGCGCGGCGCCCACGGAATCCGCCAATAGCGCTTCCTGCTCGGGATCACCCGCATTGTGCCCATCCTGAACAAACGGCAGATGCTCCCCCATAGACTCCTCCTGCCTGGACCGGCGGGTCCTCAGCATGTCCAGACAAACTCTGGACACCACCGTGGTCAGCCATCCCTCCGGATTTTGGATCGTATGCCCGTCAACCCGGCTGTACCGGAGCCATGTTTCCTGTACGGCATCCTCCGCCTCGTTTGGGGACCCAAGCATCCGGTATGCCACCGCCAATAGACGCTTCCGCGATGCCTCAAACTGCTCCGCCATCCGCTCCTGTTCTTCCATCGTGGACTCTTCCTTCTTTATGAAAGATTTTGTTATACATAAGTATGACGTAAGAGCTGCCGGTAATGTGACAGCAAATTATGGGTTAGATAAAAGTTATGAATAGGGATTCTTGCGGATTTTTGTGTTCATAGCGATGATCCGGAATACTATATTCCAGCCACTTTTACAGTGTGGCTTTTTTTCGAAAAAATTTTTGATAAGCGGGGTGGGAGTTATGGCGATTCAGCTCGGAAACCGGATTATCAATGGCAGCTTCGAAGCAGGACTTGCCTCCTGGGTAGGTGTGAATACCGGATTAAGCTCGGTATCCAAGGAAGGTTTTCAAAGTGCGGTGCTGCTTGGAGGAATACCTGCTACATCTCTCCAGCAAAGCGTTCCTGTAGAACCTGGAGAAGGCTTGTTTTTATCGGTGTCCTTTGCCCGGAACACCCCGGGGCAAAGTGCAGCTGTTGTTGTAACCGTGAATTTCCTCAATGCTGCCAACCAATATATCAGCAACGGTCTTACCTTGATTGTTCCACAAGGCTTCTTTACGGATTCAAATTGGCAGGTTTTTGAGGGAGTTACCGTCCCCGCTCCCTTAACCGCCACCCAAGCTCAGTTATCCTTTAGCACAGCGCCTGCTCCGGCCAACGGCGAGATCCTGGTGGATGAAGTTATTCTTATGGATGCCCTTGATACGTCAGGCTCCACAGGAATAACAGGAGCCACCGGGGCCACAGGAGCTACGGGAGCTACCGGTCTCCCTGGGGCGACTGGCCCCACTGGAGCCGGAACGACTGGGGTGACCGGGGCGACCGGACTTATAGGCCCCACCGGCGCCACGGGACTTACCGGGGTGACCGGGGCGACCGGAGCTGGTGGGACTGGGGTGACGGGAGTGACCGGGGTGACAGGGGCTACTGGCGTTGGAGTAACTGGGGTGACCGGAGTTACTGGGGCTACCGGGCTCACTGGAGTGACTGGAGCTACTGGTTCTACCGGTGCAACAGGCGCTCCCGGTTCGGGCGCCATCATTCCTTTTGCTTCAGGAACCCCCGCAGTATTAACCACTGTTTTGGGCGGACTGTTGAATACCTCCAGCCTCATAGGCTTCGGTACCAATGCAGTGGGCGTTACCGTAGCAGGAGGCACTATTGATCTTACCGGAGGCCCCGGTCTGCTGGTAAATGAAGCCTTCTCCGCCCCACGTGACGGTGTAATCACCTCCATCACCGCTTATTTCAGCACAACAGCCGCATTGACCTTAGTCGGTTCTACAATTACCATTACGGCCCAACTGTTCAGTGCCCCTACACCGGACAATAGCTTTACCGCAGTTCCGGGCGCCTTGGTGACATTAGCTCCCCCCTTAACCGGTGTTTTGGCCCTGGGAACAATAAGCAATGGCATTACAACAGGGCTCAGTATCCCGGTAACGTCGCAAACGCGCTTATTGATGGTCTTCTCGGCAACAGTCACAGCTGGTCTGGATGTGGCTTCCACCATAGCCGGATATGCAAGCGCCGGTCTGAACATTGTGTAACGCGTTACCGAATATAGGAAGAAAGCCGGCTGCAGCAGGCCGGCTTTTTCATTGAAATCATAACAAGATGATGTACTAGTCTTATCCGGACTGCAGATCCGCTATTTTTCCCATTTACGCTGGTTTGAATTTTTAACGGACAGGGGATACCTTATTGCCCCGGAAAATCACCGGAAACGGCCCATTTCCGCCAAATAAGGCCTCCTCGGTCCGTGTAACCGGAAAATGACCGGATTTCCGCAGAATAACGGCTCCTGTGTCCGCTTAAGCCTTAAGCCTCTACTTAGCCGCCATTACCGGCTCCATCAATACCAAGTGGAACGGGTTCCCGCTGCCTTCTGGCTTTTCGTTGCGGATATGCTCCTCCAAACACAGCCGGGACCGGTCAGACTTATAAACCCCATCCTCCTTCAGCGCCTTCATCAGCACGCTCCACGATCCGGGAATATCATCGCTGCTCTCCAGCACCGCATAGAGTCCTCCGGGCAGATCCATTTCCTTCAGATGCTCGGGAACGACAATTCCGTCTGGAATACTCACGCACATCCCATAGCCGTAAGGGTTGCCGGCCTCCGTGGGGAACGGCTTCATATTACCCCCGAAAAAACGGGCCGTCCCCAATATATTCGCCGCCTTCGTCCACTCCAGCACCGGCGCCATGGCCTCCTCTTCCGGAGAGCTGCTTACCGCAATATGATAGGCCATTCGCATAGCCGGTAGATTGACAATTTTTAACGTACTGGTTCCGCTTGTTTGATGCATATAGATTTCCTCCGTATCCGTTAATAGTTGATCCATCCTGACAATACTGTCTTCTTCCTGGGTCTGAAGATAATGAAGCACCTGCTCCAGCTGCTCCTGAAAACGGGCAATCTCCGCCTTTTTCATCTGCAGGCCGGAAATCTTCTTTTTTACAACCGAACTGAGATGGGACAGGGATTGGTTGGCAAGCACCGTCTGGATATCCTTCAGGGGAATATCCAGGCGTCTCAGGATAGACGTGATGCGGATGCGCATAAGGGCATTTTCGTCATACACTCTCCATCCCGAGGAGGCATCTCTTTCGCTTGTGAATAATCCTTCCGATTCCCAATGCCGTAAGGTGCGGCTCGTCAGCCCCATCTGCTCCGACAGCTTATTGATAGCTACAGATCTGATCATGCAAGAATCTCCTTTCTGAGCTCTGAGTTTAGTCTAGCACTTGACGCCGCGACAATTGCAAGGGGGTCCTATTATGAAAAATAGCCACCCAACACCGGGCGGCTATTTGGCTTATACGTGGATATACCAGAACACTCCAAACCGGTCCACCACATTGGCGCAGCAGGCGCTCCAGGGCAGGGGACCCAAGGGAAGCAGAATATTCCCGCCTTCGATCAAAACCTCATATGTGCGCTTCACCTCTTCGGCGCTATCCAGCTTCACACAGAAATTCATGGTGGGATAATCCGCGGAGGAGTACCGCTTCATATTTTCTGTGCCGGTGGAACTGCCCGATTCACTCAAGGCAAGAAGCAGTGTGCCATCTACCTTCAGCTCCGCATGCATGTAGGTGCCGTCCGGATTTTTGACGTTATATCCCAACGTAGCCCCGAATGCCTTTTGGTAAAACGGGACGGCTTCCTCTGTTCCTTGTATATATACCTGTAAACTTATTTTCATTATCGCGCCTCCAGCGTATTAAACAGGTTTCTTCAGAAAATCAAGCGTAAGCCGGTTAATAATATCCGCGTGCTCCATGGTCAAGGAATGGCTGGCCCCGGGAATAAGCTGGGCTACGAGGCCCGGAATCAAGCTCCGTGCGTTCTCCACTACCTTCCCGGCGGGGTAAATAACCTCTTTGTCCCCTACAAGAAGCAGGGTGGGAACGTGGAAATCCTTGAATTCCTCCTTGGGAAATACGGAGGGCATCACCTGCAGCAGCGGCTTGGCATATCGGTAACCGGCCAGGACTTGGTCGCGGAATACCGGTTGCAGAGGCTCGCCTTTGCCCGAGAACCATGCAAACGCACGGTCAATCCATTTTTCCGTATGAAATAATAATGCAGGGTAAATCTTCGCAAAGAATTTGAAGCTGATCTTGTGAAAGGTCCCTGCCGGGGCATACAGCATCAGCCGGGATACCCGCTCCGGATGGGTAAGGGCAAAATTCAAAGCCAGGAACCCGCCCATGGAATGGCCTGCCAGATCTGTGCTGCCCAATTGCAGTCCGTCCATAACCTCAAGCAGCCACTGCCGGGCGTCCTGCCTGCTTTTGACCGCCCCGGAGGGTTGGCTTCTCCCGAAGTCCCCCATCACATCCACCGTATACACACAGCGCTCCGCAAGCCAATGTTTGACGTTGGGATACCACATGGTACTGCTCATGGTCATGCCATGCAGCAGCATTAACGGTGGTTTACCGGTATCCCCAAAGCGGAGCACATGAGTTTCCCCCCAGGAGGTCGGAACCGTAAGCGGTGTACAGTCCGTCTCGAATAACGCCAGGCTGTTGCTGTAGCAGCGAAGGTATTCCTGTTGGTTTTCTATCGTCTTAAAAATACCGGCCACCGGATTTCCCCTATTCCCATGTTTTTCTACTATCATATAGGAAGTCCCATGGATTGACAATCCGTCCAAATCTGCTATAATAACAAGAGTCGAACATATGATCGCTTACGTGGAAGCACCCGTAAGATAAGGCCGAACCGGTCTTACTTACGTGTGCTTTTTTGCGTTTGCGGCATGGTATGTTCGGTCACATTTTATTTCGAAAGGAAGATCCCTTTGAACAAACGTCTGATCACCCTCGTAATGGCCGTTTTACTGGCCCTGTCCCTGCCGCTGCAAGCCTCCGCTGCTTCTTCTGCCAGCCTCAGCAAAACCGCCCAAGCCTCTATAGAAAAGCTGGCCGCCCAGTCAAGCGGTTCCCTTCAGACACAGCTGACCGGGCAAACCAATAAGCTCCGGGAGCTGGAGACGCAGGATGAGAATCTGGACCAGAGCATTGACACTCTGCACCGGGCCAACGGGGAGAAGCAGTCAGCCATCAACGCCCGGATCAAGCAGCTGAATGCGGAGAAGCTTGCTGCCTTGAAGAGTGGATCAACGGAGGCCCGGGAGCGGTATAAGCCGATATTTACGCTGCAAACCTCATTGAATAAACAGCTCACCGTTGCCCGGAAGCTGAAGAACAAATCGCTCATCGAGGCGCTGGAGGCACAGCTCAGTGTAGTCAAAGCCTCCGCCTTGATCGCCAGAGGGGACATTCGCCTGAAGGATGAGGCATACGCCAAAGTTAAGGAAGCCACGGCCAAAACGGCGAATTCCGTCCGCAACGTCCTTAAGGAGGTTTCCCTGGAGCAGGCCAAAATCCGGTCGGAGAAAACCGCCTCTGCCGAAACCGGCAGGCAAATTGCCGCAGACAGCAAAACCCTAACGGCCTCCCTGAAGAATAAGGATGCGGCGGAAACCCTTCGTTCTCTTAGTGCCTTGGTAACCTCATCCACCCAGATCATCAACCAGAAAATACGGATCCAGCAAAGCGAGCAGAAGATCAGCACCCTATTGGAAAAAGCCGCTTCTCTTTTGCCCTAGAGCCTGCAGAAGACAATTAGCCTCAGCGGCAGGGACCCGATAATTGTAACGGAACGGAGCGACGCTTAGACGGCAAAAACGCCCTCTGCGATTTTTTAACGGAACTCTCCGGCCCTTAGAGGCATAATAGACAGATTATTGCAGACAAAATGACCTATAAGAGTCGGTGAGTTCCGTTACGTTTCAAATCCGCCGTATTGTTCGGGCTAAGAGTCGTTGAGTTCCGTTAGAGCATCGCCCCCACATCTCAGAGCCAAACAAGAGGCTGACCAATCCGTCAAGCAGGTATCACCTCGGCGGAATTTTGGGACAGCCTCTATTGGAACTTCATCCTGTTCGTCTATTCCTCCACGGCTTCGATCCATACCTCCATCAGCCGGTTCAAACGTTCCTGCAGGGTTTCTCTCTCCTGCCAGTGCTGCTCCAATTGGGCGGGGGTGCTGGTGTGACTTTGCGTATACAGGAGGGCATCCAGCTCCCCTAGCTGTTCCTCAATCGCCTTCATCTCCGCCTCCAGCTTGCCGATATCCGGCTGGCTTTTTTTCTGTTCATCCTTCCGGGCTATGGCCTTAGCCTTCGGTTCGGGGCGAATACGGCGTGGTTCCTCTACCGTTGCCGTGTTCCGCGCCTTCCTCCTCACGCGCTCTTCCTTATAT
>JAEWAA010000566.1 GCA_023391955.1 Bacillota bacterium
GGTTTTCGGGGAGGTGTAGGGGCTCAGGGTAGAAAGCCGACAGGGGGAAGGGACACGGATGACCCTGTCCATGCCCGCGGAGCGGCGCAACAACCAGCTGGCGGAGCGGAAGTAAGGAGTGCGGAGGGCTGCGGGGGAGCAGGCGGGTGGTGAACCCATTTGGAATACCGACAGATTCCCCGTGTAAGCAATCCCGCGCAGCCTCCGCGACTCTAACGGAAGTGAGCGCCGCTATTTGGCCCAAAACCGGCTTTTTGAAATTGTAACGGAAGTGGGCGCTCTTATTTGGCGGAAAATGCCCCCAAATGAGCTTCTGTAGCCGAAATAGCGGCTCTGGCCGCCGTTAGAATTTGCCGCCCCCTGTTTGAGGGGGAATAACGGCTCTGGCCGCCGTTAGAAAAACAACCAAACTACTATTAGGAGGATTCATCCCTATGCATATCGATCTGACAGGTAAAATCGCACTCGTAACCGGTTCCAACGCAGGTTTGGGACGCCAAATTGCCGAAACTCTGGCTGCTTCCGGCGCCAAGATCGCCATTAACTATTTGTACGGTGACCCGGTTGAGGCTGTTGAAGCCATCCGCCAGGCAGGCGGCGAAGCCCATGCCTTCAAGGCGGACGCCACCAATCCAGCAGAGCTGGACCAAATGGTGAAGGAAATCGAGGCTCATTTTGGCGGTACCGTGGATATTCTGGTGAACAACGCAGGGGGCATGATCAAACGGGTGCCCAATGCGGAGATGGATGAGGAGCATTACAACAAGGTGATGGACGTCAACTTCAAGTCCTGTGTGTTTGCCTGCAAGGCCGTGGCGGCGGGTATGATCGCCAAGAAGGTCGGTAAAATCATCAACGTGGCATCCCTGGCAGCCCATGACGGCGGCGGACCCGGCGCATCCATCTATGCGGCCAGCAAAGCAGCCGTATGGTCCTATACCAAGGGTCTGGCCAAGGAATTGGCTCCTCACGGCATCAATGTCAACGCCATCTCCCCGGGCTTCATCGGCCAAACCGCCTTCCACGCCACCTTTACCGCGGATGCCGCACGGCAGGCGACTATCGCCAAGATTCCCCTGGGCCGGGAAGGCGCGCCGCAGGATGTGGGACGGGTTACCCTGTTCCTGGCGTCGGAGCTGGCGGATTACCTGACAGGTGAAACCGTAGAGATCAACGGAGGGTTGTTCATGCGATGAAAACCATCCGAGACAAAACCGCAGCATGGGGCTGGGCCCGCCAAGCAGCTGATGAGCTGAAGGCGGAGCTGGCGCAGTGGCGGGGCAGGACGGAGGGACAACCCGAAGGGGGCGGACAGCCGCTCCCCCGGGAGATCCGGCTGCCTCTGGAGCCCGGCGGCTGGTGGCATCAATATGTGTGCCCCGAGCATCATGCCGAGCTGTTGTTTGACCCGATGGAGGAGGATGCCGTCCAATTCCGCTGCCCTCACGGCTGTGTGCTGGAGGGTGAGCCGTACCGGGGAGCCTGGCTGGTGTTCCGGCACCAGACCATGGCCCGGTACGCCCAGCAGGCGGCAGCGGTCTACGCGGCGGACGGCGAGGAATGGTGCGCGGAGACAGCGCGGGAAATCCTGGCCGGGTATGCCCGCCAGTTCCCGCATTATCCCGTCCACCCCGACGCCCAGCCCTGGATGCTGAAGGGCAGAGCCTTCCATCAGGCCTTGACGGAGGCCATCTGGTCCACTACCCTGATCCGGGCATATCTGCAGCTGAAAGATTGCGGAGTGGAATTTGACGCCGCGGATGAAGCGGCGCTGCAGACCTTTTTCACCATGCTGGAGAGCAGCATGGAGCAGTACCGCCACATTCTTATCCATGAGAAGAAGAATGCGGAAAACAACTATACGGCCTGGCTGAATGCCAGTCTGGCCTGCGTATACGCCGCCAAAGGGGCGGACCGGGCCAAGCTTCAGAGCCTGCTGGACGGGCCGGGCGGCTTTTATCATCATTTGTCCATCGGCGTAAAGCCCGATGGTTTCGAGTTTGAGGGCAGCACCTATTACCATGTGTTTGTGCTGCGGGCGTATCTGATTGCCGCCGAGATGTGCCAACGCTTCGGCGTGGATCTGTATGGCGCCAAGGGAGAGGCGGGCCAGTCGCTCCAGGGTATGCTCCAGGTGCTGGCGGAGCTGGCAAGTGATTCGGGGCAGCTGCCTGCGCTGCATGATGGTCCTTATAACCGCGTTCCTTTTGCGCGGGAAATCGTTGAAGTGTTCGAGGCCGGTTTATCCGTATACGGAAACCGGGAGCTGCTGCCGGTATTGGCCCACAGCTACCGCTATATGTTTGGAGCGGAAAAGCGGGGCGGGGTGGAGGCGTTGGTGTACGGGAACGGCTTGGTTACAGCGGCAGAGCTGTTTGCAGCTCCTGCCGGTCAAGAGCGCCGGTCCCTGCTGCTGGAGGAATCGGGCTTTGCCATCCTGCGGCATAAGGGCAACCTCTTGTCCGTTCAAACAGACTTCGGTGAGCATGGAGGCTCACATGGGCATTTTGATAAGCTGCATGTGTCCATCACGCACCGGCTGGGGGAAGTGGCGCCGGAGCTGGGCACCGTGCCTTACGGCTCTGCCCTGCGCCTGGGCTGGTATGCCACCACCGCCAGCCACAATACGGTGAGCATAGGCGGCCGTTCGCAGGCTCCCCATACGGCAGCCTGCACCCTCTTCAGAGAGGATGAGGCAGGAACCTGCATCCGGCTTCGTTCGGAAGGAGCCTATCCGGGTACTGTGCTGGAGCGCCATCTTCTTTTGGATGGAGAGCTTCTGGTGGACTGGTTCCGAGTGGAGACGGAGGGCGTAGAGGCGGTAGACTGGTGGATGCATCCGTCCGCGGATCTTGTTTTGCCGAAGGATGAGCACTGGATGGGGATGTTGCCTCAGGCGGCCGGTACGGAGGACGGTTATGCCCATGTGGAGCTGTTGGCCTGCCGGAGCAACACCTCGCCTGCGGCCCAGTCGGCGGCTTGGCTCATGAACGGTGCGGGTGTATCGGGCGGCGGCTTTATGGTTCAAGCTGCGCTGCTTCAAGCGCCGGAAGCAGAGCTGTACCACATCCGCACACCCGGTATTGCTGAGGACCCCAGCCGGAGCATTGGCGGATTGCTGATGCGGCAGAAGGGAACGGCTGCGGAGTTTGTGGCTGTCTACCGGGCCGGGGAGGAGCCGCTGCGGTTGTCGGCAGTGGAACGAAACGGAGCGGGGCTGGCTGTGCAGGTGGAAGCGGGAGTCCCTGGAGCCTTCAGCCGGAGCTTTGCTATCGACCCGGTGCAGGGACTGGTACGGCTGGATTAGTAACCAGCCTCAAGCCAAAGCTTATCATAAAGATGGTGTCGGGGCGGCCGCGTG
>JAEWAA010000657.1 GCA_023391955.1 Bacillota bacterium
CAGCTGGAGCGGGTGGCGGCCCACGTGCTGGCGGCGCGGCCGCCGGCAGGGGAGCTCCTGGCCTTTGCGGCGGAGCTCGTGGTCATGGCGGAGGACGCCGTCCGCCAGCACACCTCAACCCCGGGCGCCGCAGCAGACTATGCCCGGCGCCGGGCCGAGCTGGTGGCGTCCGCCTCCGCCGCCCCCAATGCCCAAGCATTGTTCGCCTGGCTGGGGCAGGCGGTGGAAGAGCTGCTCTGCCTCCCGACGGCAGGAAGCGGCGGCGGTCAGGCCTCTGCCAATCCCTTCGTGCGGATGGCCCGGCAGTACATGCAGGAGAACTACTCCCGCAATCTCAGCACAGCGGAGATTGCGGAGCATGTGAAGCTGAACCGCAGCTATCTCAGCGAGCTGTACAGCCGGGAAACCGGTGAAACCTTAAGCGAGGCTTTGGCCCGCATCCGGATGGAGGCCGCCAAGGAGATGTTAAAGGAAGGCCGGATGAAGGTCTATGAGGTGGCGGAAGCGGCGGGCTACAGCGACTCCAAAATCTTCACCAAGGCCTTCAAGCGGATGACTGGTCTAACGCCGAAGAAATTCCAGTGAAATGCCATGGATTGATTGGAGAAGCAGGAGAGATCCTTTGGGCTCCGTCAGAATAACGGAATGCAATTTTCCGTTATTCTCTGCAAAAGCTAATGAATGCTGCCAATAAAGGAACTGATACTTCCGCTATTGGCATCGATCACGCCTCATAAACCATCAAAACGGACAATAACGGAAATCTGTCTTCCGCTATTCGCCTCTTAATCGCCGACGTAGGCAAATAGCGGAAACATCCCTTCCCTTATCGGGGAAGATTGTTCAGCAACAGTCCTTCAAGCTGAGTCCAGCCCACCAACCCAACAAAAAGACACCTTTAACCGACAAGGGTGTCTTTTTATTTTTTCCGCAGCAGGTTACATTGAAGAGGCCAACCTGGTTCATACAGGATGAGTCGTCATTATACATATCCAGCAGGAGGAATCAACATGGCCCTGCCTGAATCAAACGAAAGCGCTGCCAGCCGTGAACCGGTGCTGCAGGCCTTCGGTGTTACCCGCACCTTCGGAAGCGGTCCTTCGGCCGTTCATGCCTTGAAGGGAGCCAGCCTGTCCGTGCCCCACGGCCGACTGGTGGCGTTGAAGGGCCGTTCCGGCTCCGGCAAAACCACCCTGATCAATCTTCTGGGGGCGTTGGACAGACCCACTGAAGGCTCTATTTACCTGGAGGGCACTGAAATTACCGGACTCTCCGAAAAAGCCCGCACCCTGCTTCGGCGGAGCCGTCTTGGCCTCATTTTCCAATCTTTTGCCCTGGTTCCGCTGATGTCAGCTTACGAGAATGTGGAGTTCGGCCTGCGCATCTCCGGAGTCCCGTCCTCCCAGCGCCGGGACCGGGCGGAGGAGGCACTTTCCTTTGTGGGGTTGACTCCACGGATGCATCACCGCCCCTTCGAATTATCCGGCGGGGAGCAGCAGCGGGTGGCTATCGCCAGAGCCATCGCCCACCGTCCGGTGCTGCTTTTGGCTGACGAGCCTACAGCCGAGCTGGATTCCCGTATGGGCCTTCAAGTGATGAAGGTATTTAAGGATCTGGTAGCGCAGGGGAACATGACCATTGTTATGACCACCCATGATCCTGCCATTATGGAGATTGTTGATCACGTTTACACATTGGAGGATGGACAAATTGTCGATGAAGGGTAACCGCCGGCAGCTCCGGCCAAATGAGGAAATGAAGGCTCCGCGCAGGCTTCGGCTTACCATGACAGCGCTTGCGGCTCTTGCCGGATTAACGGTTTTCACCGCAGGCTGTTCCCTTCTGCCCAAGGAGGAGGAGGCGTTGAAGCCGCCTCTTGTCAAGCCGGTGCAGCAGAATATGGAGCTGTACGAGGTGAAACGTGCGTCCATCGCCCGGCAGCTGAAGGGAAGTGCGGTCTTTACCCCTGCAGAACGGCAGGAGCTCTCCTTTAAGGAATCCGGCGGGCGGTTGAAGGAATTGCTGGTGAATCTGGGGGATACCGTTAAACCTGGCGATGCTGTGGCGAGGATCGAATCCGGGGATTTGGAGATTAAACTCCAGCAGCAGCGGCTTACAGTGGAAAAAGCACGTATTCTGCTTGAGCAGACAATCGAAGAGCAGCCCGGGAATGAGAGGGCCTTCCGGTTGAAAGCCATCGACCTGGAAAGCGCCCAGCTGCAGCTGAATAGTCTGGGGGAGCAGCTGAAGCGTACGACACTGGTTTCAACCATAGGAGGCATCATTACTTTTCTATCCCCGCTTCAAGCAGGAGATTCCGTCCAGGCCTACAGCACCATTGTGGGCATCTCCAATCCCAAGAAGGTGAATCTGGTTTATGAATCCTCCAGCGGCAATGATCTGGCCGGAGTGGAGGTAGGTATGGAGGTTTCCTTCAACTACCGGGAAAAGGAATATAAGGGCACGGTGCTGCAGACCCCCTCCACCGCACCGGTAAATAATACAGGCGCAGGGAACAAGGCGCTTCAGGAGAAAAACGCCAAGTCCATCTACTTTTCAATTTCGAACCCTCCTGAGGATGCATCTCTGGGAAGCAGCGTTTACTTCACGCTGACGCTGGAGAAAAAAGACAATGTGCTGGTGGTTCCGAGAGGCGCATTGCGTTCTTACGGCGGGCGCAACTATGTCCAGATCCTGGACGGACAAAGCCGCAAGGAAGTGGATGTGGAGCAGGGTGTTGTGACCCAGACGGATGTGGAAATTCTGAAGGGACTGAAGGAAGGACAAAAAATCATCATCAGCAACTAGATAAGAGAAAGCGGAAGAAAGGAGGTGCCCTGTGGCGCTGTTCATCATGCTATTGCGCAAAATGGCCAAAAACCGCTGGCTGGAGCTGAGTTTGTTGACCGGCCTTGTTATCACGGTGGGACTGGCCAGCTCCATGCCCATCTATACCGGTTCTATCCTGCAACGGATGCTTCTGAAGGATCTGGAGGCTTCCCAGACCGTGAACCGCATCTATCCGGGAGCGTATTCCGCTTCCGCCACAGTTCTGAATTACCGGCCTGAGGATCAGGCGGGGATGGTCAAGGATGCGGACCGCTACATGGAGGAAGAGGTGCTGGCACGGTTGGGGATGCCTGTCCAAACCTATGCCATACAGCGGGAAACGTTAACCCTGCCCATCGTTCCGGCCGATCCCCAAAAAGCAGACCCTAATGTGAGGCGTCTTGCCTCCATAGCAGCCTTGTCCGGTATGGAAAACTATATCGAACTCGTGGACGGGCGTCTTCCCTCCAGCGAAATAAAAGATGGCGTGTATGAGGCGCTGGTGACAGAGGATGCTTTGAACGGCTTGAAGATGGTGACCGGTACGGAATTTGTGTTCCGGGATCAAAGCATAAAAGGCGAGGTTCGGGTAGTGCCTGTAGGTGTAATCCGTTATAAGGATGAGCAGGGGCTATATTGGAATTTTCCAGAGAATAAATTCGAACAGCAGTTTTTGATTCCCTATAAGCTGTTCGAGGAGAAATTTACTAGAGAAGGCGTTATGAGGGTGCAGTTTATGATCTGGCGCGCCAATTTGGATTATGCCGGGCTGAAGATCAATTATGCGGAAGCTCCATTAGAGATCAGAGTTAATCATGCCAAGTTCTTGTCCGGGACCTTCGGCACCAGCTATGTGTCCATGGCCGCCGAACCGGTTTTGAAGACCTACAGCGGCAAGGAAAGCAAGCTGCGCCTGATGCTCTGGTCCTTGAATGTTCCGGTTTTGATTATGCTGGGCTTCTATCTGCTGCTGGTGGCCAATTTGACGGTTGGACGCCAAAAGAATGAGATCGCCGTACTCCGCAGCCGCGGAGCGGGACGCATACAGCTTATGGGCGTTTATGCCGCGGAGGCGCTGTTGTTAGGGTCCATTGCCATGGGGATCGGACCATTCCTGGGGTTGCTTATTGCCAAGGCCCTGGGGGCGTCCAACGGGTTCCTGGAGTTTGTCCAGCGGGCCAAGCTGGATGCGGTTCTGACTGCCGAAGCGTACCGTTACGCGGGAATTGCCGCGGTTTGCTCAGTGGTGATGCTGCTGGTGCCGGTGTTCTTGGCCACCCGGACTACCATTGTCAGCCACAAGGTTCAATTGGCGCGGGTGCGGACGCTCAGCCTGGCCCACAAGTTCGGGTTGGATGCTATTCTGCTGGGCATTTCGGTGTACGGGATCTATTCCTTCCGCAGAAGGACTGCAGATTTGCAGGCCCTTGGTTTAAATTCCATGGATTTTAAGGTAGATCCGCTGCTGTTTGCGGTACCGGCTATTTTTATCCTTGGTTTCAGCTTGCTTTTGCTCCGTATATATCCCTTGGCCATCCGGCTGCTCTACCGGATTGGGCGTAAGTGGTGGTCACCGCCGGCATATTCCGCCTTGATCCAGGTTGGACGATCTGCAACAGGCTACCAGTTTATTATGCTGTTTTTGGCTATGACCATGGCTACCGGCTTGTTCGGAGCCAGTGCCGCACGGACCATCAACCAGAATGCGGAGGATCAGATCCGTTACAGGAATGGAGCGGATCTGGTGCTAATGGCCAAGTGGGAGAATGATGCGCCTTCCCAATCCGACGGAGAAGAAAAATCCGCTGAGGTCAATACCTCAAAGCGGGTCCAGTACAGTGAGCCGCCATTTATTCCCTTCACGGAGCTTCCTGGTATCGAAGGTATAGCCAGGGTATTCAGCCGGAAAGGAGATCTGGTCGAAAAATCCTCCAATGCCGAAGTGACCATAATGGGCATCGAAACCGATGACTTCGGCCGGACCTCCTGGATGCGGGACCGGCTGATGGACCATCACTTTTACGAATATCTTAATCTGATTGCACAGGATCCGGCGGCAGTTCTCATTTCCAGCTCCATCGCTGACGAATTCAAGGTGCAGCCGGGAGACAGCCTGTCCATCCG
>JAEWAA010000651.1 GCA_023391955.1 Bacillota bacterium
TGAGAAAGCATACCAGAAGAAAAACAGCCCAAGCCAAGCCTGCTTCACCGAATGAGCAACTGACAAGGAGGAAACGGCCATGAGACGGACCTCGCCCGCTCTAGTTTCTGACGCCGCCCTCATTGGCTTTATGCTCCTGTGCCTGATCTCCATCCTGTTTATCAGCGGGGATCCGCAGCAAACCATGACCAATGTGATTATGCTGGCCATCGCCTTTTTTATAGCGGTAATCACCTTCTTCTCCTCAGTGACCGCCGGGCTGATCATCAATGTGGTGTTCATCTTTGCTTATGGCAGTATGGTTCTCTACCAGACGGTTGCCCAAGCCGGAGTGATTGAGGGGCGCACCTATTTCTGGCTGCTGATGACTCCGCTCTTCACCCTGTCCATGTGGCTGTATTCCTGGTCCGCCCGCCAGCTTCAGGAGGAGAATACCGTCCTGCGGGAGCAGACGGCCAAACTGGCCACGCTGGATGAGAATACGGATCTGAAGAACAGCCTAGCCTTCCAGAAGGACGCGGCCGTATTCACAGGCATTTCCGTCCGGTATAACATTCCGTTGACCCTGCTGGTCATTAAGGTCAAATACTGGCGGGAAATCCGGCGGTTTATTCCCCCCGACCAGCTTACGGAGGCTATATTGGACATCTCCCGGATCAGCCAGTCCAGTATCCGGACCAATGATATCCTGTATTTGCTGGATAAAGAAGAAGCCACCTGGGGACTCCTCCTGTTTACAGAAAAGGAAGGGGCCAAGGTGGTTATGGAACGGATCAGGCAGAAGCTCTATGAATTTAATACCGAGGAATTCACCGACAAGTACAAGGTGAAGCTTATCCTCAAAATCGGGGCGGTGGAATACAACTCCGAGACCATTCCCTCGCCCTTGGATTTTATGGAGCAGGCCGTCAAGCAGCTGGAATACGACGTGTAACCACTGGAGGCCATTACTTCAGCAATCGGCGCACCAGCTTGATCTTATCCTTGTAAGGCGGAAAGGCCAGTCCGGTTTCCAACCGGCTGGTCTTCTTTAATATGCTCTTGTGGTGGGAAAACAGCTCGAAGCTGTGCCGCCCATGATACGCCCCGATACCCGATTGCCCCACTCCTCCAAAAGGCAGCGCCGAGCTGGCCACATGGGAGATGGTATCGTTGATACAGCCGCCGCCGAAGGAAACCCGGCTTATAACCAGCTTCTCCACATTCTTGCTTTCGGTAAACAAATACAAAGCCAACGGTTTGGGACGGTCCTGAATCTGCCGGATGGCATCCTCCAACCGGTCATACGTCAGGATAGGCAGAATAGGGCCGAAGATTTCCTCCGCCATGGAAGCATCCTCCCATTGTACTCCGTCCAACAAGGTCGGCTCCATAAACCGGTTCTCCCGGGAAACCCCTCCTCCATGAACGATACGGGCACGGTCCTGCTCCAGAATGGCGGCCAGCCTGTCCAAATGCCGGGTATGGATAATCCGTCCATAATCCTTGCTGGCGGACGGATCTTCCCCGTAGAAATGGCTAATCGCCTCCTTCATCAGCCGGACCAGCTCATTCTTGATACTCGAATGAGCCAGTACATAGTCCGGCGCAATACAGGTTTGTCCCGCGTTAATCAGCTTGCCCCAGATAATGCGTTTGGCAGCCACCTCCAGATTGGCATCCGGCTCTACCACCACAGGGCTTTTTCCACCCAGCTCCAGCGTTACCGGCACCAGGTTTTCCGCAGCCGCCTTCATCACGATTTTGCCCACCGCCGCGCTGCCTGTGAAGAACATATAATCAAACGGCGCGTGGATCAACGCCTCCACAGTTTCCTTTTCTCCTTCCACGACCCGGATATAATCCTCGGGGAAGGTCTCTCCGATCAGACGGGCGACTACCGCCGCTACGGATGGAGCCGCCTCTGAGGGCTTCAGCACGGCGCAATTGCCTGCCGCCATAGCGCCGATTAGGGGTTCGATCAGCAGCTGGAACGGGTAATTAAACGGGCCGATAATCAGGACAGAGCCATAAGGCTCCGCTTGAACCCAGCTGCGGGAGGGCTGCAAATGAAGCGGCACCGCGATCTTTTTGGGCTTCATCCACTTCCGGAGCTTCTTCGCAGTTTCACTGATGCTCTTCAGACAAAACCCCAATTCGGTGGTATATCCCTCAAATTCACTCTTTCCCAAGTCCTTGCTGAGGGCTTCCAGCAAAGGCTTTTCAAACCGGAGAAGGGCGTCCTTCAACTTCCGCAGCTGCTCCAGACGGAAATCCAATTCAAGCGTTTGACCTGTTCTCCATA
This sequence comes from Bacillota bacterium, assembly GCA_023391955.1. Lineage (GTDB taxonomy): Bacteria > Bacillota > Bacilli > Paenibacillales > NBRC-103111 > Paenibacillus_AR. The sequence goes on from JAEWAA010000651.1 coordinate 2,285, forward strand.
AGCGCTGCTGCGCTTCCACGACTTTGCCCGCTTGCTCCTTTGTCGATACCTGCATCCATAAACTCCTCCAATACAAGGTGGGGGCGTAGACAAGCCCTGTTTCTCTCCATACTACTGTATGCCCGATTCGCGAAGCAACTGCACCGTGTAAGCTGCAGCGGCATATCATAAGGGGAAAATTCGGCCGCATCGGAGATGAGCATATGGCCTTACCCCGGATAGACATTGTGATTCCCGCCATCGAAAAGGATCTGGCAACCCTGCCCCATGTCATTGATGCTCTGCGCAAGCAGGTACAGCATCCCATCGGGCAAATTCTCATTATTGCTCCGCGCAAAAAACGGATCCTGGAGCTTTGCCGCGTGAAGGGCTGCCGGTTTGTGGACGAGGACACGGTACTCCCCATTACCAAAAAAGACATTCACTACAGCTCCAGCCGTTGGGAACGATCAGGCTGGCTCTACCAGCAATTGCTGAAGCTGGGTGCAGCCAACTTCTGCAGCTCCAGCTACTACCTGGTGGTGGATGCAGATACCGTGCTGATCCGCCCCCACCGGTTCCGGACAGGGGAAGGGAAAACCGTCTTTTATACCCGGAATTGGAGCCAAAGCGAATACTTTGTCACCTACCGCAAGCTGATGGGACAGCGGCCCACGGCTCCTTCCTCCCTGGTCACCCACTACATGCTGTTCGAAAAAGCGCAGGTCACCCAACTGAAACGGGCCATTGAAGCCCGACACGGAATCAGCTTGTATAAAGCCATTATCCGCAGCATGAATAAGAAAAAGCAATTCGCCTTCTCCGAATTCGAAACCTACGGCAACTTCCTGTATACACGCATGCCCAGCAAAGTCCTGCTGCTTCCGGCCCGCAACAAAGCTCTGCACACTCCCTTCCGTCTATTATCCGCCGCCAAACTGAAAGCCCTAGCCTCCCGCTACCGCTCTATCTCCCTCCATCAACGCAAGGGTTACAGCAAACAAGGGTAACTCCGCTTCTTATGAGGATATCTTCCCTAAACATCATCGGGTAGCATAATTAAATAGTTGGAGTAACAAATTCTGGGTATTATTCGACAAACGAAGAGGGGGTGGATATCACCTCCTCTTCCCCTTTCCAACACTATCCCATTGACTCAGGAAAGGGCAGGATAACAGAGTACATAGAAATAGAGAAAGCAAAAGCACAAGAGTAGCAGACAGTCCAAAAGGCGGTAAAAGCAGGCAGAGACACAGAGGATAGAACCACAAGCCCATACCGCATATAGGAAAGAGAACCACGGGATACAAAGCAGAGGCGGATACAGCACGGAGGAGAAAAGAGGTATGGAACGTAAATCGAGGGCTGATACAGCATAGAGAGCAAAACAGTTATGGAATACAGAGTTGGGGCGAGACAGCACAGAGAAAAGAACAGGCCAATACTATAGGGTTAAAGGAGGTACGAGAAGAGCACAGACCGATAACGATAGGGGGTAGAAGCACGGATTAAGGAACAGGGTTTATACCGCACAGAGGAGATACTGACTATCAGCCCGATGCACGGGTACTTGTACAGATTTTACTGATGGCATGGAAAGCCGGCCGGCCCGCCAGGGACAGGTTAACACGGCAGCAGAATTCCAGCAGGTAGGTCTGCAGATACTTCTTCCCGATGCCATGGAAGGTGTTGTTCAGCCATCGGGCTGCGTCTTTCATTGCAGATAATTTCTTTTTATGGCGGGGAGAGGTATAGAAATTGATAGGACAATAAACAAGCCTGGCTTTCCAGTCCATGCGTGTCTCCATAAAATGCCGGATAGCACTCCGGTTGAAGCGCCAGCTGTTCCAATGCACCTTTTCTACAGTCTGAATGGTTACCCGTTCAGGTTCCCCAGCTTTGGACAGGGTGGCTCCCACGATTACCCGGCTTTCCCGGGGATGGGGAGACAATGATCCATGGTACCAGGGGCTGGCATAAGTGTCATTATGGATCGCAACCTCCCCTTCCAAGGGAAAATCCAGCTCCTCACTGGCCATAGCTGTGCGGATGCGGTGAAGCATGGTCCAGGCCGTCTTGTAGGTAAGCTTCAGCTCCCGGGATAAAGCAAGTGCGCTAATTCCATTATCCATGCTGGACATAAAACGGATGGCGGCAAACCATTTCACCAGGGGGGTTCTGGATCTTTCCATAATGGTGCCACTGGTTAATGAAGCTTGAAAGCTGCATTTTACACATTCAAATAAAGGCAGTCTGCGGGTGGCAATCGTGTAGGCTTTACAATGGCGGCACTCAGGGCAGACAAATCCGTGGGGCCATTTAAGCGCAAACAAATAAGCCGCGCACGCCTCTTCCGAGACCAGTTCATGCTCCTCAGCCAATAGAATTTGCTCATAATTGACCTGTGACACCAGCATCGCCTCAACCTTCATATACAGCAAAATAAGAACTTATGTTCCTATTATATCAAACATTTGTTCCTGTTTCAAGCTGTAACTTGATTATTTTCTGGGACTTGAATACTTGGATTTTAATTTCAAATAGAGCATAGATCGCAACCAAACAGGGCTTAGGTGGTAAGCAGACAGGGGTAAGATCATAGCGAACAGGGATTAGATTATAATCGAACAGGGCTTAGGCCGTAAGTCTGTTTCTGAGCGGATGGGATAGTGTCCGAAAGAAGGGGGTAGGAGGGTATTTGGCGGAGAGGGTTATGTAAAAAAATACCATAAAACAAAAATGTCAGTTTATACCGGAAATACATAAACAAACCGCCTCCAACGCCGGAGACGGTCTATTTGTTCTGCGTATTGTGGCCCGCCATCTACATCCTATGCTGCTTCCGGTAATGGAGCGGGGAGGAGCCGGTAATGCTTTTGAAGGTTTTGTTAAAGTGGGAAACATGCTCGAAGCCTACCTGCTCGGCAATCAGCTGGATCTTCTCCCGGGTATTGCGGAGCATATTCTGGGCTTCCCTAACCCGGACCACCCGGATGTATTCGCTCAGATGGAAGCCTGTCAGCTTGAGGAATACGCGGCTGAGATAAGCCGGACTGATGTAAAATTGCCGGGAAAGCTCCTCCAGTGTCAACGGCTCCCGGTAATGCTCGTGAATATAGGCGGAAATTTCCGAAATCTTTTGGTGCATGGGATGACGGGGCTGCGGCATATCGTCGGCCCCTAGAGCGGTGCGGTGCACGCGGATAAGGAATTCAGTCAACAGCTGTCTGACAAAGGTTTCATAAAAATTGTGGCTTTCCTGGCATTCGGCCAGCATGCCCAGAAGCAGTCTTTCCAGCTCGGGCTGCTCCTTCAAGGGCAGATGAATCATTCCCGACTCCAAAAAAGGCGCCTGCTCCAAAATGGACCCGTCCTCTCCGGAAAGGAACTCCGGTGAGAAATGGAGAAGCACCCGCTCGAACTCCTCAACCTGGGAACTGGAGGTGGAGTGCAGGTCTCCCGGCATGACCAGCATCAGGTCGCCTTTGCGGGCTACATAAACATTGCCGTTCATAAAGTAAACACGTTCTCCATGCAGGAGATAATACAGCTCGTAGCAGGTATGGGAGTGGGGACGTGCCATCTTGTCAAAGCCGAGCTTTCGCAGCTGCTGGATGGAGAATGCCTCGCCGATAAAATGTTTTTCAGAGGAACGGTGGTTCACAGCGGGCCATCCTTTCGTCCTGTAGATATTCTTTAAGTATACACTACCTGGACGGGTATCCGAAAGGGCTTACGTTTCATGTGACATTATGCCATAACAATCTTCCATTGGCTTATAGCTGAGCGGGTGCGATTGGTCTAATATGGACCGTATGGGAGCGGAATGGGATGATAAACTTGGAATCTTTTTTGGCAAAAGTAAATACTTCGCTGGAAGCCCACCGGGCAGAGGAGGCAGGCGGGTACCGCCGCAGGCTGCTTGACGCGCCGCAGGCCGAGCTGTACGGCACATCCGATGCCGTCATAATTCAGTACACCACCGGAGAACTGCCGCAAAAGCCGGATGCAAGGCAGCAACTGGTTGAGAGACTGCAGAGCTTTCAGGACCGGGAGGACGGTTTGTTCACGGGAGCAGGGCACCATCCTATCCATGCCACGGCCTTTGCCATTTCGGCCATGGAGCTATTGGATGCCAAACCGCTGCGGCCCTTGGAAGGACTGCGCGGCCTCCGGTCCCGCCAGGAATTGCACCGGTTTCTGGACGGACTGGACTGGCGCAGCGAGCCATGGCGGGATTCCCAAAAGGGTGCCGGCATCTATGCCGCCATGGTCTTGAGCGGGGAAGCCGATGCTGCCTGGGAGGACTGGTACTTTGAGTGGCTGTGGCAGGAGGCTGATCCGGGAAGCGGGTTATGGCGTAGAGGGGCAGTGCCTGCAGCAGGGGAGGCTGCCTATGCTGGGGCTCCGCTTTTTCACCATCTGGCCGGATCGTTTCATTATCTGTTCAACCAGAATTACCGGAAGCGCCCCTTACGTTATCCCGAGCAGATGGCAGATACCTGCTTGGTGCTATATGCCGCAGGACAGATCCCGGAGTCAAGGGACGATTTCTCCTTCTATGAGCTGGATGTTCTGTATACCACTACAGGGGTGATGGCCCAGACGGCGCACCGCCATGAGGAACTGAGACGGATGAATGAGGAGATCGGCGTACGCTTCCTGAAATTCCTTGCTGAGCGGACTGCCAGGCAGGGAGAGGACTTTTTCCCGGACCTGCATACCCTGTGCGGCGCCGTATGCGCCCTTGCTATTGTCCAATCCTTTATGCCGGAGCAAGTAGGAATCGGACGCGCATTGAATAAAGTCCTGGACCGGCGTCCTTTTATTTGATGGAGCGCTTATGAAAGCGTAAACTTAAGGCAGATGACATACCCTCGGCGGGACGAGATGAAACAAGAGGAAATGAGGAGCTGCGGCATGGAGCAACAACGATGGGCGCTGGTAACCGGCGCGGACAGAGGGCTTGGACTGGCCCTTGCTAAGGGTCTATTGGAGCGGGGGTATGGGGTTTTTGCCGGTTTGCTCCAGGAGAAAGGTGATGTGCATAAAGAAATGGAGGAAGCGTATAGCGGCCGCTTCCGTTTCCTGACGCTGGATATTGCCAGCTCTGCAAGTGTGGAACAAGCGTATGAACAGGTACAGGAAGAAACCGTGGAATTGGATATTTTAGTTAATAATGCAGCTATCCTGGGCAATATCACCGCTACTGTGGAGGGCGAGCTGGATTTTGCCGAGATGGAGCAGGTTTTTTCGGTAAATACCCTTGGGTCCCTGCGGATGTCCAACCGTTTCGTGCCCCTTCTGATGAACAGCCGGGATAAGCTCATCGTGAACATCTCCTCGGAGGCGGGAAGCATCGGCGACTGCTGGCGGAACTCCTGGTACGCCTACTGCATGTCCAAGGCAGCTTTGAACATGCAGTCCATGCTGATCCATAACCAGCTCTCGCCCAAAGGCGGCAGGGTAATGGTGGTTCATCCCGGGCATGTGAAAACATTTATGCAGGGAAAGCTGGATGAGGCGGGGAAATTAACACCGGAGGAATCTGCCGGGTCTATTCTCAACCTGGTGGACAGACGGCTGGCCCCGGATTATGCCGGAGAGACATTGGCGCTGCTGGATTATTCCGGACAGGTACTGCCCTGGTAAAAAGAACGAAATGAGAGGAGACAGGAGAACATGTCTATTCGCACGTTACTGGTGGGACATAATGAATCCGCCCCTTATCATCCGCTGAAGGCGGTGCAGGAGCGGCTGGCGGAAATATGGGGGGACGATTTCCAGGTGACCCCGGAGGTGGGCACTGCCGAACTGCACAAGGAGAGCATCGGTGCTTATGATCTGGTCGTGTCCTATACGGACAGCTGGAAAACCCCGGCGGCTCCAGAGGAAATTGCCGGTCTTCTCGGTTATGTCGCTCAAGGGGGAGGCCTGCTGGTGCTCCATAACGGCATGAGCCTGCAGGCGGCACCTGAGCTGGCCCAGCTGGCGGGAGCTTACTTTACAGGGCATCCGCCATACGCGGAGCTGGAGTTCCAGGTGACGGAAGAAGGCGCGGCGCATCTTTTATCGTCCGGACTGCCGGGCTTTACCCTGGATGAAGAGCCTTACCGTTATGACATGGACCCGCTGGCGAAGGTTCAGGTGCTGCTAACCTACCGGCATGAAGGCGGAGAGTATCCGGCTGCCTGGATCCGTCCTTATGGGCTGGGCCGGGTGGCGGTTCTGGCACCGGGTCATCATCTGCCCAGCTTCCAGCATGAGGAATATTCCCGCTGGGTCCGGCAAGCGGCCTTGTGGGCGGCGGGCAAGCTATAAGCTCAAACAGTTCAAACGAAAAAGGCTAAGCTCATACGAGCTCAGCCTTTTTTTGTTTTGCGGTAATCGGAAGGGGCCATGCCTACAATCTTCCGGAACATTCGTGAGAAATAATACGGGTCGGAGAAACCTACCTGCCCGGCAATTTGCTTCAGGGTCAGGTCTGTCATGTCCAAGTATTGGCATGCCCTCTGAATCTTGAGCTTGAGATAAAAATCGATGGGGGTGTAGCCGGTGCGGGTTTTGAACAGCTGCACATAATGGGGTACCGACAGCCTCGCTGCCTCCGCCAGCTCCTTCAGGGTGAGGGTGGACCCTACCCGGTCACTCATAAGCTGCACCGATTCCTCAATCATTTGTCCGCGCTCGCTACCCGGCTGCAGTCCCCCGTGGAGAAAGCAGGCTACCCCCAAGAGATGCCGCAGGGTCTGGGAGACGTAAACCATGTGGTCCGCGGTAATGCCCTTCAGCAGAATTTCGGTGCATTCGTTGAACAGCCCGGCCAGCTTGACGGCCTTCTCATAACCCACGGGCACGGGATTTCCTCCGGAATCGGCCGCCCCAAAAAATGCGGAGGCCTCGCTGCCCATGACATGAACCCAGTATATGCTCCAGGGATTCTCAGCAGATGCCCCGTAGGCATGTCCCGTATCCGGCGGCAAAATAAACAGCTGGCCGCGTTCCACACTCTGGACCCTGCCGCTGCCGATGCGGTACCAGCCGGAGCCTTCCTCGCAGAGCATCACGATATACGCCCCGCAGCCCACCGGCCGGGTGCGGTTATGGTAACGCGCCTTCGGGAAATAGCCGATGTCGGTGGCGTATAAAGGCCGGATCAGGGGATGCTCCCCATGCTCCTCCAGGAAGGCCGGAGGAATGACGATCAGCTTTTGGGAGGCGAAACCCTCCATTTTTTGAATAGGGTCGGTTTTCATAAGATTATTATGAACAAACGCTGTTGTTCTTGTCAATACAAGGGTTTGGGAGTGGAGGAAAACCGGATATGATCCATCCTAATCCTTACATGATGCATTGGCTTGGAGGTGGCGCCGGGATAGACTTGGTGTATCATCAGCGCCGGTGATACCGGTGTAAGCCGATTGGAAGGAGAATGGGCATGGAGGAGCAAAAGAAGAGGGCAGGGCAAGAGCAGAAGGTGAGAATTTGGGAGGAAACCGTCCAAATCCCCACCTACGGAACAGGGGAGCCGGACAAGAATCCGATGTTCTTGGAAAAGCGGATTTATCAGGGCAGCTCGGGGAAGGTATATCCCCACCCGGTGATCGACCGGATAGAAGATAACAAGGAGGACCGTCCGTACCGGCTGGTCTATCTGGAGAACGAATATCTCCTCATTGCCGTGATGCCGGAGCTGGGCGGGCGCATCTACCGGGCCTTGGATAAAACCAATAATTACGATTTCGTTTATTATAACCGCGTCATCAAACCTGCCCTGGTGGGACTGACGGGACCATGGATTTCCGGCGGCATCGAATTTAACTGGCCGCAGCATCACCGGCCCAACACCTTCGGACCGGTGGAATACCGGCTTGCCGAAAACGAGGACGGCAGCGCCACTGTATGGTGCAATGAGATCGACCGTATGTACGGCACCAAGGGGGAAGCTGGCTTCACCTTGTATCCGGGCAAGGCGTACCTGGAGATACACGGTAAGCTGTACAACCGGACCAGTCTGCCCCAGACCTTCCTGTGGTGGGCCAATCCGGCGGTGGCGGTCAACGATTATACCCAATCCGTTTTTCCGCCGGATGTCCATGCGGTGATGGACCATGGCAAACGGGATGTGTCCCGGTTTCCCATAGCCGACGGGGTGTACTACAAGATGGATTATTCGGCAGGTGTGGATATTTCCCGGTATAAGAATATTCCGGTGCCCACCTCTTATATGGCGTACCGGTCGGAGCATGATTTTGTGGGCGGGTACGATCACGGGAAACAAGCGGGCATCCTCCATATTGCCAACCATCATATTTCTCCGGGCAAAAAGCAGTGGACCTGGGGCAACGGGGACTTCGGCCAAGCCTGGGACCGCAATTTGACGGATGAGGACGGACCTTACATTGAACTGATGACCGGCGTTTATACGGACAACCAGCCGGATTTCTCCTGGCTGGCGCCTTATGAGGAGAAGACCTTCAAGCAGTATTTTATGCCATATAAAGAAATTGGGGTGGTCCGGGAGGCCAACCTGGATGTGGCTGTAAGCCTGGAGCCTTGGGTGGCAGCGGGGGCTGCTGATGCGAAGAAGGATGCGGTGAAAAAAGCGGAAGCTGGAGTAGAAGAGGGGGCTGGCCGTTCCGGTGGGACAGCCGGGAATGGAGTGACGGTGCAGGTGTACGCCACCTCCCGTTTTCCGGGTGCTTATGTGACCCTGACCGGGGAGGACGGACAGGTCTACCTGTCGGAGCGGGCGGACCTGTCGCCTGCGGGGGCTTTCCGCTGCCAGGTGGCGCTTCCCGGAGGTATAGCTCTTCATCAGATGACACTGGCATTGGGAACGGCAGAGGGGAAGCAGCTCCTCCGGTACAAACCCGCCGCGCCTGTGGAAGAGGAACTCCCGGAGCCGGCAAAACCCATCGGTGCGCCTGAGGAATTGGCCACGGTGGAGGCTCTGTACTTGGCGGCGGTGCATCTGGAGCAGTACCGCCACGCCACCCGGGAGCCGGAGCCGTATTACCTGGAGGGCCTGCGCCGCGCTCCGGCGGATATCCGGCTGAACCTGGGCTATGGGCTCTTGCTTCTGCGGCGGGGGGAATACGTCAGGGCAGAGGGATATCTGCGCCAGGCTGTGGAGACCACAACCCGCCACAATCCTAACCCGGCCGACGGCGAAGCCCTGTTCCATCTGGGCATGGCTCTGAAGCGGCAGGGCAAGCTGGACGGGGCGTGGAACGCCTTCTACAAGGCGGTCTGGAATGCCGCTTGGCAGGACAGCGGATACTTCGCCCTGGCCCAGATCGCCTGCCGCCGGGGACAGTCTGAGGAGGCGCTGGAGCTGGCGGAGCGCGCGCTTCTGCGCAACAGCCGCCACTTCCAGGCGCGGCTCCTCCGTACCGCCCTGCTGCGCAAGCTGGGGCGGCTGGAAGAGGCAATGGTATCCGCAGCGGAGACGCTGGGGGCGGATACCGCAGACTTCGGCGCCAGGCATGAGCTGGCGCTGCTGGCGAAGGACGCCGCCGGCACGGCTGCGGCGGCTGCGGAGCTGCGCGGCTTCATGCGCGGGGAGCCGCATAACTACCTGGCTCTGGCGGCGGACTACGCCGAGTGCGGCCTATGGGCGGAGGCCATCCGTGTGCTCCGCCTGTATACCCCCGCCGACGGCGTGAGCCGCTATCCCATGGCTCATTACGCCCTGGCGTGGCTGTACCGCCAAAACGGCGACAAACCCTTGGCCGACGCCGAACTGGCCTTGGCGGCGGCTGCGCCTGCCGACTATTGCTTCCCCAACACCGCCTTCGAGCAGGAGATGCTCGAGGCTGCGGTGGCGGAAGCGCCGGGAGATGCCCGGGCCGCCTATTATCTGGGCTGCCTCTACTACGACCGGAAGCGCCATATGGAGGCGGTGGTATGCTGGGAGCGGTCCCGGCAGGCCGACCCGGCCTTCCCCACCGTCCACCGGAATCAGGCGCAGGCGTATTACAACAAGCAGGGCCGACCAGCGGAGGCTCTGGCTTCCCTGGAGGAGGCGTTCCGTCTTAACG
>JAEWAA010000003.1 GCA_023391955.1 Bacillota bacterium
GTATGAACGACCGGAGAACCCCGAGCTGACCCTTCATACGGACCGGTCCGGGGTGGAGGATAATGTGCGTTTGCTCCTGGAGATGCTGCAAACCAGGGGATATGCTGTTGCGCCCTCCATGTTCGGGGTCTAGAGTCTCATTTAACCGCGGCGCCGTTTTGCCGATATAATCCATGACGACACGGCAGAAAGGCGGTGCTGGTATGAATCAAAAAGAGCTGGAGGAGCAGCTGCAGGCGTTTTTTGAGCATAATCCTCTGGATGACGATATGGTGTATCTTAAGCAATTTGTGAAGGAGCACCCGGAAAACAAGCTTTCCTGGTATCTGCTGGGCAAGGAGTATGCGCTGCGGGGGAAACAAGGGAAGGCGAGGTATTGTTTTGCCCAGGCGGGAGAAGTATATGAGGCCTTCGAGAAAAAGAAGGTCCGTCTGGGGCTTCTGGAGGAGCTGAAGGCGGAGGAAGGGACAGCTGCCGGAGGCACCGTCCGCAAAAAACGGGCAAGGTTGGCAATCAAGTTGGCCGGAGTAGTATTAATAGCGCTTCTGGCAGGCTCATACATATTGGGGGACGGTGTTCTCCCCCGTGAAGACATGGATGGAACCGGGGAACTGGCTGTTGAGGAAACCGGAACAGCTGCTCCGGGAGACGGGGGCCTGCGGATTCTGTATACCGATCCGGTTGCCGGGCGGGGTCAGGAGCTGTGGAAGCAGGTGGTCCAACCGGGGCAAGCTCCGGGCCGCAAAACACTGGTCGTGGAGGGGATTCCCACCTCCGATGGGAAATGGGTCAACGGCCTGCGCCAGCCAACATTGTTGGCCAGTGCAGAGAGTGCTTCCGCCGGCAACGGGGTGAAGGTGGATTATCTTCAGCAGGCCTGGTGCAATTGCACTCCCCAGGTGAGTGTGGAAGCAGCGGCAGCTGTAGCCTCCTGGTACCAGAGCCAGGAGCAGGACGTGATCCTGCGCTCCGTCGTCAAAGCCTACCAAAGCAGGTACGGGGCGGCGCTGCCGGAAACCCTGGACGGGGTGGTCCGGAATTTTCCGGATAATCTCCTGCCGGGGTATACAGAGCAGATGAAAGCGGCCTATGAGGCGCTGCGGAGCGGGGCTCCTTCAGCAGGTGCTGCTCCAGGCAGCGGCGGAGGAGCCGGTGCTGGTGTTGGGCAGGACGGGGCAGGGGCAGGTCAAATCCCCGCTCTCTTCAGCGAACCGCTGGAGATTGTGGTCGACCGGCAAAACTACAGGCTTGCCTTGGTCAGCGGCCGGTTTATTCTGCGCAGCTATCCGGTTGGCCTGGGGGGAGACAAAACGCCTGAGGGTGTTTTCACCATCACCGACAAAGTCAAAAACCCCAACGGCAGGGACGATGGGGACTTCGGCTCCAGAGGCATGCAGCTGTCGGATACCGACTATGCCATTCATGGAACGAAAGAGCCGAGGAGCATTGGAGAAGACCGCTCACTCGGCTGCGTTCGGATGTTGAAGGCAGATATAGAAGAACTGTTCGATATGGTCCCCTCCGGAACCAAGGTAACCATCGGAAGGGGTCTGCTGCCGGCGGATATCCTCCGGAGCGAATCGCCCTTCCGCATGCCGGCCCTGCGCCAGGAAACCAATCCCGGCAAAATCTACAGGTGGCTGTAGATTAACCGTTTACAATGATCAGTACGGAAACAAGTACAACGATGGCGCCCACAATGGAGGCCGTCCAAATGATGGCCTTCTTATTCACTTCGTTGTCCTTTTTCTTGGTGCGGGCCATAATGGGAGCCTGTTTCTTCACGGACATGTATGATCGCCCTTTCTTCTCACGATATTGAACACTCCTATTTTAGCACAATCCGGCGAGGGTGTACTAGCACCCCTTTATAAATTCGCGCCAGGGCTGCCGATATTCTTGCAAACCTTGGAAGGATGGGGTTTAATAATGAAGGAGACAGCGTAAGCTTACGAAGTTGAGCCTTGCTTACCAGCAAGACTCTTGGGAGGAAGCCGGATGGACGGAAGAGATTGGAGCAAGTTTTTGCTCCCGTACGAGCAGTCGGTGGAGGAGCTGAAGGTCAAGTTCAAGCTTCTGCGGACAGAGCTCAAGTCCCGGGAGGAATATTCGCCTATTGAGTTCGTGACAGGGCGGGTGAAGAAAATATCAAGTATTCTGGCCAAGGCCAAAAAGCTGAACGTGCCTATGGACCAGCTGGAAACGGGCATCGAGGATATTGCGGGCATCCGCATCATGTGCCAGTTCGAAGAGGATATTGAACGGCTGGCGGAGCTGATCGCCGACCGCAAGGATCTGAAGGTGCTGTACTGCAAGGACTATATCCGCAATAAGAAGGAAAGCGGGTACCGCAGCTACCATATTATTGTGGAATATCCGGTGCAAACCTCATTGGGGATGAAGAATATATTGGCTGAGGTCCAGCTGCGTACGCTGGCGATGAATTTTTGGGCCACTATCGAGCATTCCCTCAATTACAAATATCATGGTATTATTCCCGCGGATATCAGCGGGCGGTTATCGAAAGCGGCTGAAGCGGCCTACCGGCTGGATAAGGAAATGTCCAGCATCCGGGATGAGATTGTGGAATCCCAGAAGCTGTTTGAGGACCATTCCATTCTGGTGTCCAAGGTATTGAACCTGATCCAGGTGTTGTACTTCTACCGCAAGGGCAAGGAGGCGGCGGAATTCCAGCGCAGGCTTGAGGAAATTTGGGAGTCTAACGAGCTATCCAAGCTGTACGGACTGGCGGATGAGGTGGAGAAGGCTGTGATTAAGGCAAGAGAGGCCTTTAAGACCAAACCGGACGGGGATCAGGGATTATGAGGGGCTACGAGGAGCTGTATGTGGCCTTCATCTATTACTTCAATATCGAACGGGACTATTTCGAATGCCATGAGGTGATGGAGGCCCTGTGGCTGGAGGAGGGGCGCAATCCCATCTTCCAGGGACTGCTGCAGATTGCAGTGGGGCTGTATCATCACCGCAACGGCAATGTCAGCGGCTCGATCAAGCTGTTCTCCCAGGGCATCGCCAAGCTGGAGGCGCAGCCGGACATTCTTCACGGCATCAGGCTGCAGAAGCTTGTAGAGGATGCAAGGGTGTACGTGGAGAAGCTGAACCGCCTGGAGGAGGAGCCCTTCGAATTCTATGATCTGGATATCGAGGTTACCGATCCGGTTCTGGATGGGTTAGTGGAGGAAATGAAGCTGAATCCCCCCGAAAAAGAAGAATAGCGCGGCTGCCCTCTTAACGGGGCGGCCGTTTTTTGTTGCGGGAGGATTAGCTGCCGGAGGATAGGTCCAGACATTCCCGGATCCAAACCTCAAGAGATTCTGCCAATGCCAGCTGCTGGGCTAATATCTGTTTTCCGGTTTGGGGAATGTGGGGCTTGATCGCAATATTCTCCTTGATCTGCTCCTTCAACGCTTGAATATTTTCCTGGATGCGGACTAAGCATTGTGCTCTCATATCGGGAGATACCAAATCCAGATTCATAATCACGGAATTGAAATCCAAAAAAAGGTTGATGCTTTGAGCGGACATCTCACGCATTAACTGCAAAAAGTATTCCTCTCCTTTGGGAGTAAGGCTGTAAACCGCTTTTTCGGGCATCTTTCCTTTTTTGGTTAGGCCGCTTTCAATATATCCCTTCTCCTCCAATTGGAGAACCTTCTTATAGATGGACGGAATGCTGATTTTAACGGATCTGGATATATTTCTGTGGGCCATTTCCTTCTGAATGTCGTAGGCTCCCTGTGGCTGCTGTTTAATGAGTCCCAATATGACCAAATCAATAGGCGACATGCAGATTCCTCCCGGCCAGTTTTAATCTACACTAGTATAAAGTACAGTATTATTATTGACAAATACTATAAATTATATTAGTGTAAATTATAATAAAAGTGTGGAGGGAGCACGATGAAAAGCTACGACAACTTTTTTCTGGGTGTGGACAATCTGGACGAAGCACAACGGTTTTATGAGGGAGTGCTGGGATTAGGCCTGAAGTTTCATTTTTCAGAGCAGCAGCTGATGGCATTCCGGGTCGGAGAGGAGGAAGCGGCAATCATTGTTAAGGAGAAGAGCCTCCACAAGGATGCCAAAACGGCTATTTGGTTTGTAGTGGATGACGTGAAGAGAGAGTATGACCTTTTGGCAAATAAGGGAGTGGCATTTCTGTCGGAGCCCTTCCGGATCAGGACGGGTTTGGCGGTGGAGTTCGAGGATCCGTTCGGCAACAGGCTGGGCATCACTGATTACAGCCATTAACTTTCTGTGAACACATCGGCCAGCGCACAAAAAAACACCGGACCGCCCAGGGTAATCACCTGTCAGGCATATCCGGTGTTTGTCATTTTACGAGCCTTTGTATTTGTTGAGGAAGGCCTTAAACTTTTCGTAGGACTCGGCAGACGGTTTGTTCTTTTCCATGGAGAAGCCGCCTTCGATGCGGTCCACCTCCTGGCCGTCCTTGTAATAAACCAAAGTAGGGGTGTATTGCAGCTTGTAATCCGACCAGCCCTGCGGAAATTCCAGCACATTGTACATCTTCATATCCACACCCAGCTCCTTGGTCAACGGTACCAAATGGGGGGTTGTAGCGACACAGTGGACGCAGGTGGGGGAGAAGAAGTAGACGAACAGACTGGCTTTATCGGCCAGCTTCTGGGTCAGGTCAGCGGGCAATATGATGTTTTGGTAATTGGGATTGTCCAGCTGCTTGACGGTCATGGAGTTCAACTGGGATGCAGGGACACCATAAACATTGTTGTCCTTGGCCTTGAGGGAAGCTTTATTGACGAAGAACAGGATAACAAACGCACCAAGAATAATACCCAGAAATATAATCATCTTCTTCAATGTTTACGCGCCTCCTCTGCAAGGTTCCTTTGGTCAAGTTATTGACTCTTATTCTTGGTATAGTATAGCATAGAACCATTCGGGGTTGGCAAATGAAAGCGGGCTTCCTTTTTAAAGAAAAGAGTGAGATGAGATGGACAACCATTTACCGGAAGCGTTCCGCATGAAGATGCGCCGGCTGCTGGGTGAAGAGGAATACCAGGCGTACCTGGCCTCGTTCGGCCAGGAGCGGTATTACGGCCTGCGGAGCAATCCGCTGAAGCTGACGCCGGAGGAACTTGTGGAGCGGGCTCCCTATAGACTTACACCTGTTCCATGGTGCCCGACGGGCTATTATTATGAAGAAAGCGCAAGACCGGGCAAACATCCTTATTACCATGCCGGGATGTACTATATCCAGGAGCCCAGCGCCATGATTCCGGCAGAGCTTCTGGACGTGAAGCCGGGAGACCGGGTACTGGACCTGTGTGCCGCCCCCGGAGGCAAAACCACCCAGCTGGCAGGCAAGCTGCAGGGCCAGGGATGGCTTGTCGCCAATGACAACAGCCTGGACCGGGTAAAGGCATTAACGAAAAATGTGGAGCTGGCAGGCATCCGCAATGCCATGGTTACCCATGAAACGCCGGACCGGCTGGCGGCACGTTGGCCGGAGGCCTTCAATAAAATACTGGTGGATGCCCCCTGCTCCGGTGAAGGCATGTTCCGCAAGGATGAGGATATGATCCGCCAGTGGGAGAAGCATTCCGTCGCCGTCTGTATGGGCATGCAGGCGGAGATTCTGCGGGATGCGGCCGCGATGCTGGCTCCGGGAGGGCGTCTGGTGTACTCCACCTGCACCTTTTCCCCGGAGGAAAATGAAAGTATGATCGCTGAGTTCCTGCGGCAGCATCCCGGCTTCCGTGTGGTGCCCGTTCCGGCGGTTCATGGTTTTGTTCACGGCCGGCCGGATTGGGCGGCGCAAACCAGAGGCGCGGATGTTCCTGATGAGGCGGAGGAGCAAACGTCCGGCGCTGTAAGGCTGTGGCCCCACCGGATTAAGGGGGAGGGGCATTTTGCCGTGGTCCTGGAAAAGGACAATACTCCCGTTGCCTCGGAACCGGAACCGGTCCGTCTGGAAAGCAAACCCGCGAAGGGGCGCAAGGGCTCCGCACCTGCCCGGACAATAGCCCCGGATTTGACTCCTTGGGAGCAATTCGTCAAGGATAACCTGACGCAGCCGCTGCCGGGGACGCCGGTTCTGTTCGGGGAACGGCTTTATTTGGCTGCTGCCGGAAGTCCGCCAGTGGCTGAGCTGAAGATCTACCGGCCCGGCTGGTATGCAGGTGAGCTAAAACGAGGGCGTTTCGAACCCTCCCATGCTCTGGCGATGGGACTAAGCCGCGGCGATGCACGGCGGGTATTGTCTTTGCCACAGGACTCGTCCCGGGTCATCCGGTATCTGAAGGGGGAAACCCTGGAGGTGGAGGAGGCCGAGCTGGAATGTTCCGGCGGCGCCTCCTCCAAGGGTTATGTGCTGGTATGTGTGGACCGGTTCCCTCTGGGCTGGGGCAAATGGAATCAGGGGATGCTGAAGAATGAATATCCTGCAGGATGGAGATGGGTATAGTGAAACAAACCATGCGGCTGGACAAGCTTCTGGCCCATTCCGGCTACGGGACGAGAAGCGAAATCAAGCTTCTGGTTAAGCGCGGCGGGGTTCAGGTCAACGGCAAAAAAGCCAAGGACAGCGGGCAGCAGGTTAATCCGGAGCGGGATGAGGTTTTGGTGGACGGAGAAAAGGTGGTTTACCGGGAGTTCGTGTACCTGATGCTCCACAAGCCACCCGGCTATGTATCCGCAACGGAGGACACCCGCGATCCTACTGTACTGGATCTCATCGGCGGCGAATACAGCCATTTTGATTTATTTCCGGTCGGCAGGCTGGATAAGGATACGGAGGGTTTGCTTCTGCTGACCAATGACGGCAAGCTGGCCCACGAGCTGCTTTCACCCAAGAAGCATGTCCCGAAAACCTACTTCGCCCGGGTATCCGGCGGCCCGGTGAGCACGGAGGATGCTGAGGCCTTCCGCGAAGGTGTCCGGCTGGACGACGGCTATGTCACCCTGCCCGCCCAATTGAACATTCTCGAGCCCGGCGATACAGGGACAGAGGCGCGGATTGAGCTGACGATCATGGAAGGGAAATTCCATCAGGTCAAGCGTATGTTCGAGGCTGTGGGCAAAAAGGTCATGTATCTAAAGCGGATCACTATGGGCTCCCTGTCACTGGATCACACCTTGGCGTTGGGCGCTTACCGGGAGCTGACGGAGGAAGAGCTTGCGGGCTTGAGACCGGAATAGAAACATTGTCCCATTTTCTAAAAAAAGGGAAGATGTCTTACTTATAGGCATACATCCCACAGGAGGAGAGATGCGAAAGATGGATCAGCCTTACCGCTTGATTGCCCTTGACGTAGACGGCACCCTGTTGAATGATGAGCATCAGCTGACCGATGGAACCAAGGAAGCCGTCCGGCTTGCGCATGAGGCCGGGGCCACGATAGTGCTGTGCACCGGAAGAGGGCCCAGCAATTCCTTTTATCTGATGGAGGAGCTTGGTTTCCAGGGAGTCCTGATTGCCCATAACGGCGCCGCTACGGTGATGTCGGAGGACAAGCGCCTGATTCACAGCTTCGCTTACCACATGCATGATTTGGCGGGTCTGGTGGAGTATTGCCGCAGCACCGGCATCCATTATGATGCCAATACTGCCTTCGAGATGTATATTGACCGGATTACCCCCCGGGAACAGGATATGTATGTGAAATACGGCATCCGCCCCAACCGGGTGGAGGATGTGGTGATGCTGCAGGAGCCTGTCCAGAAATTCACCATGTTCGGCACCATGGAGCAAATGGACCGGCTGGAGGCGGAGTGGCCCCAGATCGGCTGTGAAATGTCTCCTATCCGCAGCGGGGATTTCTTCGTGGATGTGATGCATCCCCAAGCGACCAAAGGGAACGCGTTAAAAAAGCTGGCGGAAAGCCTTGCTGTCCCTCCGGAGCAGGTGTTGGCCGTGGGCAATTATTATAATGATATCGCCATGCTGGAATTCGCCGGCTTGGGCATTGCCGTAGCTAATTCACCGGCTAAGGTAAAAGAGGCCGCAGACCTGGTAACCGTCTCCAATAACGAGGAAGCGGTCCGGCGGATTCTGGAGGAATACGTGCTGGGGCATTAACGGCGCTCTCCGGGAGCGCTTCCAATACATCCAAAAAAGAACGCCTTCCTGGGGGAATGGCGTTCTTTTTTGGCGCTGCACGGACGGGTTTGATAGGTAAGGATCATCTCGTCCGCACAGACGCCTCCTTTTTGGGGAAGGCAATTTCCGTAAGCTGTCAGAGACTCATCGGATTAACCCCGCCGGATTAGTAGATGAACGGACGGGAAACGATGACCAGAAGAATGAAGAGAACCAGGATAACACCTGTAGTTGTGAAGCCGCCGCCTACTGCGCTCATGATGATTCCTCCTAGGGTTAATGTACCGACTTTATTGGTTCATTTGCGATCATTGCGCGGTCTTGGCAGGAGTCGTATCTCTTCTTCCCTGATGTCTGTCGGTCTAATGTATCATATGCGCAGGGAACTCCGCCGTCGTAGACGTTTGCCCGGGTGAATAGAAATTGGGCACAGTAGGCATTCTTTAATGGAGGAATACCGATAACGAGCTGGAGGCGATGCTCCATGGCAGAAGTGGTGCTCAGGCCGGATCTGAAAACGGCGGGCGGAGAAGTCAGCGATATTGTAGTGAACGGCCGTTTTGCCGGGACCCTTATGCTGGTCTACCGGGAGGGGGACAGGCTTTCCGGTGCCGTGCAGCTGGAGACGGATAATCTGGACGGAAGGGAAGCCGAGCAGGTCAACCGGTTTGTGGACCGCCATATCCGGGACTTGGCCGATGCTTTGGATATTGAGGATTTTGAAGCTGTAGTTACGATGGGCAGCTACGATCACATTCTGTCCGGCGATACCTGGCAGAGGGAAACGGAAGAGCCTGTTCATTTGTATGAAGATGAGCCTGAAGTGATTTGGGTATCGGATGACGAGGACGGTTTGGGCGATTGGGATATCTATGAGCCGGAAACCTTCCGGATGGACGATGCGGAATTGGGTTATGCGGATGAGGATGACAATGAAGAAGACCCCGTCTTCTACGAGCTTGTCCCCACCCGTACTGCAGCAAGCCATTCGGAGTACCATGTGTATGATGAAGGCCGGGAATGGGTAGCGGAGCTGATCATCCGTGAGACCGGAGGCGGGCTCGTGGCCGATGTGCATTGGATGTTCAATCCGGAAACCGAGGAGATGGACACCTTGGCCGACTACATCGCCGATGAGCTGGAGGACCGTGTGCTGGACGGATTCCGGCTGAACCACCGGTATGAAGGTACGATTCTGGAGACTGCGGATTATGCCCAGGAGGATCTGACGGATAACGCGGATTTCACCGGAAGCACCGCAGGCCAAAGAACCGATCAGGACTACCGGGTCACTCTTGCCCGGGACGATCAGGATATGCTGACGTATGAAATATACGACCGCCACAGAACCCATCCGATAGGTACCGCCACAGTGGACATCAGCCGCAAGCAGCTGTCCGGCTTTATCGATTTCCGGGATTCCTCCGTTCAGTCCGGTGAGCGGGAGCGGATCGCTGCTCTGATTATGCAGGAGCTGGATAAAGAGAAGAACTATAACCGGATCAGCTTCACCATGCTTGCCCGGAATAAGCCGATTGACGAGGTTGTGTTCGAAAACGAGCCGTTTCATTAGGACGTGACGTCCATTCATCCCCAAAAAGCCGCGGACCGCTTCCGGTAGGAAGCGCCGCGGCTTTTGCATAATCGCGTAGAGGGAAATTATTTATTCAGCTTCAGAATCTGGCCGGGAACGATGTCATTGGAAGTCAGGCTGTTCCAGCTCTTCAGCATATCCACCGTTACGTAGAGCTTCTGGCTGATGCTCCAGAGGGTGTCGCCGCTTTGTACGGTATAATGGGGCAATTCCTTGGAGGCATCCCCCATAAGCAGGTCAGGGTTGGAAATGTATAGCTGAGCCCCCGGCACCAGTGCATCGTTTTTGACGGATTTCCAGTTCCATGTGCGCAGGCTGTTCAAAGAAATGCCCGTTGCTTGGCTGATTTTCCACATGGTATCGCCGCTTTGGACAGTGTAGGTCATCGGAATGACTCTCTTCACAGCCATAAATCGGTTTTGCCAATATGGTGTCGACAATGGGGTGATGGTCACACCTTTGCTCGCCGAAGCGTGCAGCATTTGGTTATTGCCAAGGTATATCCCCACATGGCCGGCTCTGTCCGGATAGGTGGTATCCCTGAAGAACAGAAGGTCTCCCGGCTGGGCGGTAGCCATGGTAACCGCAATGCCCTCCTTCATCTGGTCATTGGATGAACGCGGCAGATTGATGCCGTTTTCGATAAAGGCCCGGAAGGTAAAGGAGGAGCAGTCAAAGTTGTTGGTTTGGGATGGGTCTGCGCCATACAGATAAGGCGTTCCCAGGTATTTGCTGCCGGAAGCAATAATCTTATCGGCAACAGTGGTTTTGGCTGAAACGGCGGCAGTGGCAGAGACGGATTCGGTAGCGGCAAAAGCATGGGCCGGAGCCAGGGCGCCGAAAAGAAGGACAACGCCTAGGGCAGTCTGCTGAAGTCGTTTATTCATGATCCGATTCCTCCCTTGTTGGACTGGCTTCTCGCCGGTAGACCCAGTATAAAGGGGGGAATGCCCAGGAACAACGCATAAATTATGGAAACCCTTATGCCGCTGCCTGATATTGGTTAAGGGTAGAGCGAAAGGGTAAAGACTCTTACGTGCATCAAAAGGCGGGTGGATTCCGTCAGATTAGCGGGAACGGAGTCCTTTGGGATAATGGTTTTTGAGCTGGCCGGCAGCGCATTTGGCCCAGCCCAAGGGATGATTTTCCACACATACGGGTACCCAGCCGTCAGGCAAATCAGCAGGTGCGGGAAGGACTTCGCCCCGGAGGTAAGCGGTCAGCTCCGGCGATTCGGCCGGTAAGCTGACTGTCTGCCGGAAATTGGCAGCCGGCATGGCCAGCGCCAGGGCATGGGCGGGCTCCACCCGTTTTTTGCGGATGGAGGCCAGATGCAGGCCGGGCCTCGGGGATTTAAGCCCTGTAAGCAAGGCGCTGCGGAAGCGCCTCTCCCGCCCGAAAGGGAGCCAATACAGCTGTTCCCCGAAGAGAAGAGGTTCTCCCGGTGGGAGCAGTTCCTTCGAGGTGAACACGGCTTCCGCAAATTCCCGGAAAAGCTTCCACGCTTCTGCCGTTTGAGCGGATGGTGCAGACGGCTTATCCTGCCGCCCTGGCTTTCCGGTTTTGCGGCTCTCCGGCTCCTCTGCCGCTTCACCATCCAGCCGGAGGACGGCGACAAAATGGCCCTCTCCTTTAACTTGGTGGGGCCAGAGCCGTTCGGTGCGGATGAGGGAAAGCTCCGGATATTCCTGCAGGACAGCCTCAATCAGCTTCTCATTTTCCTTGCGGTTGAAGGTACAGGTGGAATAGGCGATGGTGCCGCCGTTTTTAAGCATGGCCAGGGCATGGCGGAAGATATCCAGCTGTCTGGCGGCGCACATGTCCACATGGTCAGGCGACCATTCCTTTTGCGCCGTTTCATCCTTGCGGAACATTCCTTCTCCGGAGCAGGGGGCATCCAGCATAATCTTATCGAAGAAGCGGGGAAAACGCTCGGCCAGCCGGTCAGGCGGGGACTGGACCACCACTGTATTGGCGGCGCCCATCCGCTCGATATTCTCCGCGAGGATCAATGACCGGGCCGGATGGATTTCATTAGCCACCAGCAGGCCTTCAGGGCCGATTTTGGTGGCCAACTGAGTGGACTTGCCTCCCGGTGCGGCGGCCAAATCCAGGACCGTCTCCCCCGGCTGCGGCGCAAGCAGCTCCGCCGACGACATGGCGCTGGGCTCCTGGAGATAATAGAGGCCTGCAGCATGGAAGGGATGTTTGCCCGGCCGGGTATCCTCCCGGTAGTAAAAGCCGGTGGGACACCAGGGAACCGGCTCCAGGCCGAACATGGCGGCAAGCCGTTCCTGCAGCGGGCTGCCGGCTGGAACCTTATGAGGCTGAACACGCAGTCCATAGGTCCGCGGGGCGTCGTAGCTGGCCAGGAAGGGCTCCAGCTCCTCCCCCAGCTGGCTTGACATTTGTCGGATAAAATCTTCAGGCAATGTTTGAGGCATAATGGTTGAGTGGCTCCTTGCGTTGCAGTATCGTATACTCATACTAATACAAAAAGGGCCAATTTCCAAAGCGGCGGTGCCGGAAACCTTTCAAGCCCAACGCGCGTATACTACATGTAGCGACAAAATACACCTTCGGGCTTGCGTTCCTGCAGTCCGGCGCCGAGGAGGGAAAACCTGTGGACAAAACAAGCCGATGGATCAGGCTGGGAGCTGCGGCAGTAGTAACAGCAGCGTGTTTGGCGTTGTGGGGGGCCGGGCCGCCGTTCGCACACGCCGGTTGGGTGGACCGGGTCCGCGATGTGTTCCAGGTGCCCGGCGAAGTGGACAAGCTGAAGGAGCAATATAATGAAATGAAATCCGGCTACGATGCCACGGTGGAGCAGCTGGAGGAGACCCGGCGCCGGGCGGAGGAAGCCCAGAAGCTGACGGAGGAGTACCGTAAAACCCAGGAGCAGCTCGTGACCGACAACGCGGCGCTTGCGGAGCAAAACCGGCAGCTTGCAGCCACTCTGGAGGAGCTGAAGGATTCCGAGGAGGCCCGCGCCCGTTCGGCAGCCCGAGTGAAGCGTCTGATTTGGACGGGGGTTTTGCTGGTTGGGGGGTATTTCGGGATCAGCCGGGTGGCCAGGTATGTGATGCGTGCCCGGGTGAAACGCTAATGGCGCAGGCGGCGCCTAGGGCGTAACAGAATGACTACAGACGGAGGTGGCGCCTTGTGAATATCGGGCCTCAACATCCGGGAGATGCGGAAAACGGACGGGTTGAACGGTTCCTTCTGGAAGCGGGCGAGCAGGTATCCTTGTTATATCCCGGCCAAATTATCGCGTACAGGGGGGCTCCCCAAGGAAGATCCGACCGTTTTATGACCCTGAAGGGGATGTACCGCAAACGGAAGCTGCTGCAGGCAGACCTGACCGGCCCCTGCGAATTCCTGACGGCGCTCCCCCACGGCTTTTATCTGAAAACCCTGCCGATTGAAGGCAACAGCGATTTGCTGTTTGAGTTCCGGAACCTGTTTTTTTATACCCCCGGCATACATATGGAACATAAGCTCCTGCAGTTGAAAAAAATGCTTGTGACCCGGGACTGGATGAAAATGAAGCTGTCCGGGGAAGGGCTGGTGGGCCTTCTCACCTACGGCCCCCTGTATGAGATTGAGCTGGACGAGCGGGAGCCGCTGTTTGTGGATGCCCGCTGCGTGGTGGCTATGCCGGAGAATGCCAGTCTAAAGTTATGCGTGTATGGCAATCATCTGGCCAGCCAGCATATGAATTATCATTGGAGCATGACCGGACGGGGAGTAGCCTTGGTGCAGGGCAGCCTGGCGGGACCGGAGCTGGAGAAGGAGCACCGACAGGACGGTTTGATCAAGAGGGTGCTCCGGGAGGTAATCCCCTTCGGTGGGGTATTCATTAAATAAGAGACTGTGGCGAAAGAAAGTACCGGTCACCTATCAAAAGGAGGCGCAAAGCGGAAATGGCGGAAACAGCTGAACATGCGGCGTATCATACACCGGTTTCGGTGTTGGATTTGGCTCCTGTATTAAAGGGCGGCAGTGTGGCGGAAACCTTGCATAACAGTCTGGACTTGGCGAGACATGCCGAGGCTTGGGGATATAAACGCTATTGGCTGGCGGAGCACCACAATATGGCGGGAGTGGCCAGCTCGGCCACTTCGTTGGTCATCGGTTATATTGCCGCGGGTACCTCGAGCATCCGGGTCGGCTCCGGCGGCATTATGCTGCCCAATCACGCGCCTCTGCTGATCGCCGAGCAGTTCGGTACCCTGGAGTCCCTGTACCCGGGGCGGATTGATCTGGGACTGGGCCGGGCGCCAGGAAGTGATCAGCCGGCCTCCCGTGCGATCCGGCGGGGGCTGGCCGCGTCGGGCCAGGATTTCCCGGCGCTGCTGGAGGAGCTGCGCTCCTACTTCGAAGGCACCAGCGTCGGGGTGCAGGCCGTGCCAGGCAAGGGTCTGCAGGTGCCCATCTGGCTGTTGGGCTCCAGCGGGTTCAGCGCCGAATTGGCGGGGCGCTTGGGTTTGCCCTTTGCTTTTGCCAGCCATTTTGCCCCGGATTATCTCTTGCCTGCGCTGGATTTATACCGGATGACCTTCACCCCGTCGGCGGTACTTGATAAGCCTCATGTAATGGTCGCCATCAATGTGTTCGCTGCGGATACGGATGAGGAGGCCGACATTCTATCCACCTCCCAGCAGATCCAATTCCTGCGCTTAATCCGCGGCGGAGGCGGTCCGTTAGAGCCTCCGGTAGAGACCATGGACGAGCTGTGGCCGGGGGAAAGGGAGCGTACTGTGGTGGAAAGCCAACAGCGGTACTCCGTCATCGGCAACAAGGAAACCGTGCGGAGACGGCTGCGGTATATCCAGGAGCTTACCGGCGCGGATGAATGGATTGCCTCCGGTCAAATCTATGACCACCAGGCCCGGCTGCGCTCCTACGAACTGTTATCCCAGGTGGTGCAGGAGGGATATTGAAGGGGAGGGAACCCGTGGCAAAGAGGGAACCTCTGGAACCGCTAGAACCCCGGAACCCCGGAACCCCGGATGTCTGGTTACCTCCGGTAACCGGCCTCCCAGAGCTCAACTCAGCTAACTAACGGACTCCAGCGACGTTATTTCGACCATATGCTGCCTTTTTGAAAACTAACGGACACCAAAGCCGTTATTACCGCCAAACGGGTACCTATTCCCAACTTTTAGGCGTAATAGCGGCTCTCGTGTCCGTTAGAAATTTCAGAACAGGCTTTTCGGCGAAATAACGGCTCTCCAGTCCGTTAGATGAGCGATAGAGGGGATAAAGCTGATTAGTTGGTAGAAATGATGGTGCGAGTGGCCCGGATGGTTCGATGAACGATGAGATGAATGGTGCGAATGCGCCTAGCTAACACGATTGTATTGGTGAATGGTGAAAATGAGTTCAAATGAGCCGGTTGGTGGATAAGTTATAAGAGCTAACAAGGAATTTGTGCCCAATGTGCCAAGCTAATGTGCCAAAGCCAATGTGCTAAATGAGCGGACTACATGTCTCACCAATTCCAGCGGCTGCTGTTCCGTCACCACGGAGCGCAAAGCCGTTTTTTGTTATGCACCCGATTGACAACGGGTTAAACAAATATTATGATACGAGTGAAAATATTTGACCGTCTCTGGCTGAGACGGCGGAAGGAGGCGCTCATGAAGCTGGCCCCTGTGTTTATCATCGAGGAGTATGAGCAGCTAAAGGCGGTAAGCGATCCGTTCCGTACCACCATATTGGGCCATCTTATCGAGATGCCGTATACCGGGCAGCAGCTGGCTCAGCTTCTTGCGCTTCCGCGGTCCAAGATCCATTACCATCTGGCGGAGCTGGAGAAAAACGGCTTTATCCGCGTGGTGAAAACTGAGATAAAAAACGGCATCATCCAGAAGTTCTACCGGGCGGTAGCCTGGAGCTTCGTGCCCGGGGAGCGGTTATTGCCCCACCGGACCGAGGTGGAGAATTACTTCCGGGAGTACACACTGAACACTGTGGGCCGTGCCAGACTGCGGACGCTGACGGCGCCGGAGGAGGCCTTCCAGGTGCAGAGCGCCAACAAAGACGCCTGGCCGCGCATCGCCATGCAGATGGAGGTGCATCTTAAACCGGAGAAGTTCGCCGGATGGCTGGCCCGGTACCGGGCATTGCTTCAGGAGCTGGACGACATGAACGATCCCGGCAGTGAGGAAAGCAGATTGTTTTATCTGGCTTCCGTCGGCTTTCAGGCGGAGGGGCCGCTGTTTGCGGATGAGGATGAGTATGAGGATGAAGAAGAGGCAATAAAAGAGTAAGACCACAATAATGCTGGCAATGTCATAACCCATAAACCAATTATCCAAAGGATGGTGCAACCCATGGTAGATCCCCGTTTAACACGGCTGGCCGAGGTGCTGGTCCATTATTCCGTAAGAGCCCAGAAGGGTGAGAATGTTCTGATCGAAGCCTTCAACATTGACAATCCGCTGGTTAAAGAACTGGTGAAGCAGGTGTACAAGGCAGGCGCCAATCCCTTCGTGAATCTGCGGGATCAGCAGGTCATCCGCCAGCTGGTGCTGGAGGGAACTGAAGAGCAGCTGACCACCATGGCCAAGGTGGATGACTTCCAGATGCAGCAGATGCAATGCTACATCGGCGTCCGCGGCAGCCTGAACATTACCGAAATGGCCGATGTGCCCGCCGACAAGCTGAAGCAATATAACGCTCTGTACCAGACTCCGGTTCATTTTGAAACCCGGGTGAAGAAAACCCGCTGGGTGGTTCTGCGCTACCCGACCGCTTCCATGGCCCAGCTGTCCAATATGAGCACAGAAGCCTTCGAAAACTTCTACTTCGATGTGTGCACACTGGACTACGGCAAAATGAACGATGCGATGGATTCCCTGAAGAACCTGATGGACCGCACCGACAAGGTCCGGATTACCGGTCCCGGCACCGATCTTACCTTCTCCATCAAGGGAATCGGAGCCATCAAATGCGCGGGCGAAATGAACATTCCGGACGGTGAAGTATATACCGCTCCTGTGCGCGACAGCATCAACGGTACCCTGCAGTATAATGCGCCGACACCGTACAACGGCTTTACCTTCGAGAACGTGCTTCTGGAGTTTAAGGACGGCAAAATTGTGAAGGCCACTGCCAATGACACGGAACGCCTGAACGGCATTCTGGATACTGACGAAGGCGCCCGTTATGTGGGTGAATTCGCCATCGGCGTGAATCCGTACATCAAAACCCCGATGAAGGACATCCTGTTCGACGAAAAAATCGACGGCAGCTTCCACTTCACACCGGGCAGATGTTATGACGAGGCTTACAACGGCAACCATTCCGCCATCCACTGGGATATGGTTTGTAT
>JAEWAA010000013.1 GCA_023391955.1 Bacillota bacterium
ACAATACGGTCCTCATGCGAACACAAATCCTTCCATCCGCTCCCGCACAGCCGGGGAAATCAGCCCGTCACCGATGGCGTCGGAATAAGCAAGGCCTTCATCGGTCAGCCTGAGGATGCCATCCGAGAGGAAGGCCCACTTCGCCTTCAGCAGCACCTGCAGCTCCGGGCAATCCTCCAGCGCCGGGCTGCCGAACCGCTCTCCATAAGCGGGAAGCGCCAAACCTTCCTGATGCAGAACCGCCTTTAGAATATAGCGGCGTTTCTCCTCCCGGCTGTCCAGCACCATGCCGTAGTCGGCGGTGTCGTAGTTTCCGGCGCTGATGTACTCTCTTATAATCCGTTCCGAGGCTACCCGGCTGACGGCATACCGGGTTGCATAATGCACCTGCCGGGTATAGGAGCGGGCGCCGCAGCCCAGGCCAACCAGCCCCTCCTCCTGGCAGCCGTAGGGCAATACGGTCTTACCGGAATGTGACGGGGCTTTGGCAAAGCGGCGCATGGAGGACTGGACATATCCTTCCGCCACAAGCCGGTCCCGGGCGGCAAGATAACAGTCCATCCGCAGGTCAGTGCCATCCCGACGGCTTTCTCCAGGCTTCAGGATGGTATGCTCCCGCGTGTACAGAGGATACAGGAAGATTTCCTCGGGCTGAAACGTCAACGCCCGCTCCAGGGAATACAGCCAGGATTGAACCGTCTGGCCGGGCAGACCGTAGATCAGGTCCAGATTCAGCACCGGGAAATCGTAACGCTTCAGGCGCTCCAGGGCCCGCTCCACCTCCAGCGGCTTTTGCGGCCGGTAGATGGCGGCGGACTCTGCTTCCACGAAGCTTTGCACCCCCATGCTGATCCGGTCCACCCGGCGCTTACGGAGAATATCCAGACGCTCCGGTGTGACGGTATCCGGAGAAGCCTCTACGGAGATGGACGCCTGCTCCGGGTTTAGACCCATAACCTCTTCGGCTATATCGAATAGCCTGTCCAGAAGCTCCGGCGCCAGCAGTGTCGGTGTGCCGCCGCCGATGGCAAAACGGGCGAAGGGTTTGCGGCTCACAAAAGGCGCCCATTGCCGGGCTTGGCGCTCCAGAGCATCCACATATTGGCCGTGCAGGTCTGGCTGCCTGTCCGCCAGCGTAAACAAATTGCAGAAGCCGCAGCGGGCGCCGCAAAAGGGGATATGCATATATAAGAAGAAGCTTTCGGCGGGCTCCTTCTCCCACAGCTGCGCAAGAGGCAGGCCCGGCTTCAGCTCCCGGTAAGCAGTTTTGTGGGGATACGAGTACAAGTAGGACCGGTACGGCTCTGCCCGCATCTCCTCCATCCACCGGGCAATGGCCGCATCATCCGACGGATCGGGAAAAGTTGAATCGAACACGTGAACTCCCCTTTCTATGTAAGCTCTTTTTGGCTGGGGACCGCCGCGGAATCCACGACTTCCAGGCTGCAATCCGCCAGCTAGAAGCGCTAACGGAACTGAGCGACTCTTAGAAGCCGAAATCCGCTGCCTCAGCGCGCTAACGGAACTGCGCGACTCTTAGCCTGCTTATCCAGACCAAAAAAGCTGCAAATTGTGCGCTAAGAGACGCTGAGTTCCGTTACAAAATAAACGGCTTCCTTTTCAGCCGCTAAGTGCTTCTGAGTTCCGTTAGCGTTTCAGCTTAAAGAACAAACTCCCGATACGGCACCGTCCATACCACCTCGTGGGCAAGCCGGTGCCCTTCATAGCCGTCCTCTCCATAGGCTGTGCCGTGATCGGAAAAGGCCAGGCAAAAAACCGGCCGTTTCCTGGCGCGCATAGCGGCAAACAGCCGTCCCAGTTGGCCGTCCACATAACGCAGCGCCGCCCGCTGGGTGTCCACCGAGTCCCGCTTGGCCCCCGGCACAAAATAATGATTAGGCCCATGAATGGCCGAAATGTTCATAAACAGAAAAAGCCGCTCCTCCTGCCCCGTTTCCTCCAGCAGCTTCAGCGCGTGGTCCACCTGATGCTCCGTGGAGCGGGGATTGGTCACACCAAAGCTCATGCGCCAGTAGCTTTTCTGGAAATACCCGGGCAGTACCCGGGCCAGCGGCACTTTTTTTGTAAAAAAAATCACCCCGCCGATACAGATGGTTTTATACCCCTCTCCTGCCAGGCCTGAAACCATATCCGGAGTGTCAAACAGCCAGGTGTGGGGATGGGTGGGTTTGCCGGTGTTTTTGGAATGAAACAGTCTGATGTGTCCGGGTCCGGTTTTGTCCGTGGTGGCGGGTGTTGGCAAAAAGCCCCCGAAAAAAGCATGATGGGCCGCATAGGTGAAGCTGCCCGGCGAATGCCGTTTTTCCCAATGGCCGCCACCGCACAGGTTGGGACAGTTAGCCTCCTCCAGCACCGCCGCATCGTACCGGAGAGTGTCCAGGGTAATCATAAGAATGTCGTAGTCGCCTACGATTTGGTTCATATCCGTCATCGTGCCGTACCTCCTGAAGCTCCTGCAACTCCTTCAGCTTCTGCCACTTCTGCTGCTTCAGCCGCAAATCCCCGTGCCCTCCACGTATCGTAATCCGGGAGCTGCTTCATTTCCCAGGCATAGGTGCCATAACCTTGATGATCAACCCGGTACAACAGATCGCCGAAGGGGTTCAGCTCCCCGATAACGGGAGCAT
>JAEWAA010000149.1 GCA_023391955.1 Bacillota bacterium
GGAATAAGCAGTTCCAGGCTTATGTGGAGGTTATCCCTTCCGGCCTGAAATATTTCGTTGATCCAGGGGCGTCAAACCCGGCTGTATATGATGCTGTTAGCAAGCTGGCAGGGGGCACCCTGTTAAACGGCTCGGCCAACCAGCTTTACAGCGAAGGCTCAGGATCAGCATGGGGCTACACGGCCTTAAGCAGCACTGGAGCTGTGAAGCCCATCATTAATAAGTCCGCTCAGCCCGATTTGGACAAAAATGCAACAGGCATCATGATCGACGGCGGCGATCCTCTGTCTACCCTGACGTACCGGTTAGGCGGATTGGAGGGAGGCAAAAGCTACCGTTTTACCTCCTATCACCGGCTGTGGTGGGATAACGAAATGCCGCTGAAAATTGCCGTGGAATACAGCCTGAACGGCAAAACCGTCTCCCAGCTGGTGAACCGTCTGCATTTAGATCATGCGGGACATTCCGGGCAGGTGGAATACAGAATCAACCTTCCGGCGGGAGCCTCCGACGTAAGATATGTGCTGACCAATGTGGGTTCGTATACGGCAGGCCCGGGGGCAGGCAAAACCAACAAAAATGCCGCCATCAGCTGGCTGGCGGTGGAGGAGCTGGCAGCTCCGGCGCAAGCCCCTGTATATACCTCATTGGGCGGGGTAGCCGGCGAAAATACCGATGTGTGGTTTGACACCAAGGGTGTTCCCATCCAGGCCCATGGCGGCCAGGTCACCTGGGTGAAGCACATCACCTGGAACGGGAATGAACCGTCCTATACAGCCGCTCCGGCTCAAGGCGACGGCGCCTGGCTGTGGGTGGGAGAGGACAAAACCTATGGCGGACGGCCCATCGGCGGTATTCACACTTATGTGTCCAAGGATCTGTACAACTGGGTGGACATGGGAGTAGCGCTGTATCCCCACCGGATGTTCCCCATGGAGAAAACGGCGGATGGCACAGGAGTCCAGCTGAGCATTACCCGGCTAGCAGAGCTAAAGGCCAGGGCGATGGCGGCCCCGGGAGCGGGTCTGAACGAACTGGGCCAGCCCTTGACCCAGGCGGATATTGATGTTGCCCGGGACTTCCTGCAGGCTTATGTAGACCGCAATGCCCATCCCGGTTACAGCCGCAGCGCAGATGTTGGCTTCGATTATGCGTCGGCCGTTTATGATGATGCAAGCCTGAAGCTTGCTTTTGACCGCACCTATGCCTACTACACCATCATGGAACGCCCGAAGCTGCTGTATAATGAACAAACCGGCAAATACGTGATCGTGTACCATGCAGACGGTCCCACAGATGCACGGATTCTGGAGCAATTCGACACCCTGGTGAGCGACCCTATGTATAACACCGGCATCAGCCGCTACAGCCGGGCGCAAATGGGCTTTGCTGTATCGGATACGCCCTTCGGCCCTTTCAAGCTAGTGAACGCCCAAAAAATGAACTACATTGAGGGCTACTACGACAGCAACAAGGGTATGGCCCGGGATATGACCGTATTCCAGGATGATGACGGCAAGGCATATGCCATTTATTCCAGCGAGGAGAATAAGTACACATATATTTCCCTGCTGAATGAGACGTACACCGCGCCTGTGCAGGACGGCACGGCAGGGCTGGGCGAAACCTTCACGGCCCGGGTATTCCCGGATGCCAGCCGGGAGGCTCCGGCAGTGTTCAAGTATGACGGGTATTATTACTTCATTACCTCCGGCACAACAGGCTGGGATCCGAACCCGTCCATTGCATACAGGGCCAACCATATTTTCGGCAATACGGCGGATGGAGGCAAAACCTTCACCCCCTACACCAAGCTGGGGAATCCGTTCCCCAACGACAGCTCCAACACCTCTTACCGGACGCAGTCCACAGCAGTCATTCCTTATGATGCGGAAAATGGGCTGTTCATTTACATGGGCGACCGCTGGATTCAGCGGGCATTGGAGACCTCCGGCTACGCCTGGGTACCCCTGCGCATCACCTCCAACGGCACCCAAATCGAAGGCCAGACCTTAAGTGACTGGACATTGGATATGCTGGATGGTTACAGCCCGTTGAAGGTGTTGACCCCAACTGCCAAGACTTTCCGGTTGGGCGAAGCAGTGGAGCTGCCTTTGACCCTGGATGTGCAAAAAGGTAAAACCGTCTACCGGGATATCCCTGTTACCTGGGGTCCGGCTAGTCTGGAGGCGGCAAGGCTTACTATAGGAGCCGCTTCTGTAAAAGGAACTCTTGGCGGCGCTTTGGCAGGCAGCCAGGTGGATGTGGAGGTCACGGTTGCTCTACCGGACAATCTGCAGTATTTCGTCAATCCGGCATCGGGAGATGTGCCGCAATATACCCAACTGGTGGAAGCCTACAAAACATCCACAGGCAAATCCCTGCGCCATGAGGTACCGGAGCAAGGGTATGACTCAGCGAGTGGTAAAATATGGGGATACTTCGGTAATAACAGCACCTTGAGAGCCAATACAGCGGATATTTTCCAAAGCTTGCGTTATGTGAACAGTACATCAGAACGAAGCCTCACCTAC
This sequence comes from Bacillota bacterium, assembly GCA_023391955.1. Classification (GTDB taxonomy): domain Bacteria; phylum Bacillota; class Bacilli; order Paenibacillales; family NBRC-103111; genus Paenibacillus_AR. Next base: position 2,535 of record JAEWAA010000149.1, read on the forward strand.
AAGTTCGATCTGGAAAAAGGCGATTATACCGTCTACATGGGCTTCTATGATCCCTGGTTCTCCAGCTCCCAATCCAAGCGGGTTGCCAATACAGTCATTAACGGCGTTACTGTGGAGAGCGGGCGGATCATCAACGCTTCCTATGCGGTTGCGGAGCATAAGGGAATTATCATGAATGAGGATGGGACCATGGAGATTACAGTGGCCCCCGCCAATTCCGGCAGCAATACGGATGTGCAGCTTAGCTGGATTATGATTACCCAAACCCCGGGTGCAGACGCGGTAAAACCGGTGATTACTCTTCTGGGAGAAGATCCGGCATACGTAAACAAAGGCGTGGTATATACCGACGCGGGAGCGACGGCATCGGATAACCGGGACGGGAATTTGACGGACCGGATCATCACGACTTACAGCTGGAACGGACTTCCTGCAGCAGAGGTCAGCACGGTGACGGAAGCCACCTACAAGGTGCATTACAATGTCTCTGATACGGCAGGCAATCAAGCGGCAGAGGTGACACGGACGGTTGTGGTGAAGGCTCCCCCGACAGAGCCGGATACAGTGAAGCCGGAGATCACCCTGTTGGGGCAGGAGCTGGTGACCCTGGGAGTAGGCTCTGCGTATACGGATGCCGGAGCGAAGGCCGTAGACGACCGGGATGGGAATATTACCGACCGGATCATTACCAGCTATAGTTGGAACGGGCTTCCAGCAGCAGGAGTCAGCACGGTGACGGAAGCCACCTATATGGTCCATTATAATGTCAGCGACCTGGCGGGCAACCGGGCCAATGAGGTGACGCGGACAGTGGTGGTGGCCACCTATGGCGGGCCGGATGTAGTGAAGCCCGTGATAACCTTGCTTGGTCATGCAACCATTACCTTAGAAAATGGAGCGGAGTATCTTGACCCGGGCGCTATCGCAGCGGATGACCGGGACGGCAATATCACGGACCGGATCGTCACTACAATTACCTTCGGCGGGAAGCCTGTTACCACGATCAACACCCTTGTGGCCGGCACCTATACCGTTCATTACCAGGTGCAGGATGCGGCAGGCAACGCGGCGGAGGAAGTGATCCGCACTGTGATTGTTCGGGAAGCCGCTAAACCTTCCAATAACGAAGAAGATGACGATGACACTACAACCTTTGTCCCATCACCAGTGATCCAGATTCCAACAGGTACCCAGCAGGTACACCTGGACGATCTGAAGGCGGATGGACAAGGAAGCTACACCGTTTCATGGAGCAAGGAAAAGGAAACACTGCTGCTTTCGGCAGAGCTGGCCACGACCGTGGAAGCCGGCGGAACACTGAGCCTGGTGAAGGAGCAGGCTGTCCTAACGCTCAGCGGGCAAACTCTGCATGAGCTGCTGGCGGGAGCAGAAGGGCAGAAAGCATCGATCAAAATTACGTCTGTGACTGGCGATTCCCGTTCAGTGAAGCAGGCTATGGAGGAAGCAGCCCTTCCGGCAGGTGTGCAATGGAAAGCGGCCAGCGGGCTTTACACCATCCGGCTGGAAGCGGTGGCCTCTGATGGCAAAGCACTGCCTGCTGCCTCTACAATATCCAACGAGACGGTTCAGCTGTCCATCCAAACCGGCCCTGCTGCCGACCCGGAATTGTTAGGTCTGTATAGGATCGGATCCGACGGCAAGCCGGTTTATCTGGGAGGCCAATGGAATAGCGGCGAAATCACAGCCACCGTCCCGCTCTCTGGCCAATATGTTGTTCTGGCTTATGAACGCAGCTTCACAGATGTGGACAGCAGCCATTGGGCCCAAACCGTCATCACCCGGATGGCGGCGAAGCATGTGATCAACGGAGTAGACGATACCCGATTCGAGCCGCAGGGTTCGGTAACACGGGCCGAGTTTGCGGCCATGCTGGTACGCCTCTTGGCCATCCAACCTGCCGACGGTAAAGCGCCCGCCGGATTCACCGATGTGCCGCAGGAGGCTTGGTATGCCGATGCCGTAACGGCGGCTGCACAGGCGGGACTAGTAACCGGACGCAGCGCCGGCGGCTTCGAGCCGGACGGAACCATAACCCGGCAGGAGATGGCAGTGATGCTCATCCGGGCATTTGAATTCAAGACCGGACGGCAGCCCGCAAGCCAGCCGGACATCAGCTTCACGGATGGCGGCCAAATCGGTGACTGGGCCAAGGACGCCGTAGCTGCTGCCAGTGCGGCGGGGCTGCTCCAAGGCCGGGATAACGGACAGTTTGCTCCCCAGGAGCAGCTGACCCGAGCCGAAAGTGTGCAGGTACTGTACAATTTGCTCAAGAATATAGAGTAATTCATTTGACTGCAAGAACAAAGAAGAAGCGCGGCGTTAGTTGCTGCGCTTCTTCTTTGTTGCCGAAAGTTGATCCGCTATTTATACTCCGACATTATTACCATTTTGAAGAAAAACAGGCATGCGTTGGGACATGCAGGGATTCTCGGACATAGCATATCGTGTTTAGTCGGTTCCGGCTCGTCCGCTTCTGATGCTCGCAGAGTGCGGGACTGCTAAACATGATAGCAGAAAAAATTATTTTGGAAGAGGAGTTGTGTCGGGATGCCTTTATTCACTCCAATTCTATTGGGGACCCCCGGGGCAGTAGTCCGATTGACTGCGACTGTGGAGCCTGTGGAAAATCAGCCGCTTTCTCAAATTCATTTCAGTATCCCTACTCGTTTCAGAATGCAAAGCACGGGCAGCTACTTGCTCATTTTAGGACTGGAGCTTTGGCGGAATGGTCAAGTTATAAAATCTGTAACAGAGCCGTATGTAGGGACGGGGAATGCAGGTGAGGTGGTTTCAGGCAATATTCATTTCTATATTTCGGAGGCTTTACCTGTAGAGACACACTTGTACGAACTGCACCTGAAGGTTCTGGCCTATCAGAACATTCAAGGACATCCGGAAGCGGGCAATCCGCATACAGCCAATCATCCGGATCTGCAGGAGGACGGTGTTGGTCCGGAGGGTCCTGAGGGTCCCAAAGGTCCAACCGGTTCGGAAGGCGACAAGGGACCTCCTGGACAAACGGGAGAAACGGGTATTACCGGGTACGGACCCACCGGTGCCACCGGTCCTACAGGAGATACCGGTCCAACGGGTCCGTTTATTGCCAACGAAAGCTTTACAGGCGCCACTGGCCCAACAGGGCCCGCTGGGTTTGGTCCAACCGGTCCAACAGGTCCCACCGGCAGCGGCCCAACCGGCCCAACCGGCTTTGGCCTTACAGGTCCCACCGGTCATCGCGGCCCAACGGGAGCAACCGGAGAGACCGGAGCTGATGCCATTACAGGCCCGGATGGTCCGATGGGAGAAAATGGTCCCAAAGGCGCTACAGGGTTTGGATTTACAGGAGCGGGGCGGGGGTTTACAGGTGAGGTTTACACACAGTGGTTGAGCACAATTAGTTTATATCAGAATCAGTGGACCGAAATAGGACGTGTCTCTATTGCCGTGATTCCCTCTACACAACCATTATTAGCTTCGGCCGTTATGTTGAAGGGGGGATTCGATTTCTCATATGGCACGGATTGTTTGGCGACAGGCGACTACGCTATCCAATATCGGGTGCTTCGAAATGGAGTACCTATTCAATCCTTTCAATATGAGCACCGGAAAAATGTTATAGGCTTTAACAATGGAATTGAAGTATGGTTGCCTATCACCCATGTGGATGTCCCTCCTGCTGGTCCAGGGCCGGTTGAGTACGTTGTTCAGGCAATGGTTACTTCCCCGTTTTGGGGTCCTCAAGCTTCCTTTAGGCAAATACTCACTGCCATGAATATTTTTACTCCAAGGGACTAGTGTGAAACTGTATGGAATCAAGAAAAAGCTGTATAGAAGGAGTTGTGCCGGATGTCCAACTTTATTTCACTCCCTGTCATGAGCGGCGCAAGCGCTATTCTGGAAGAGATTATGCTGTCGGTAGAGGAGCCATATCCTCTTGCTGAGACAACGGTGGTACTGCCATTGCTGCTGCGTACGGAAACCTCTGGTTTGTACCGGTTACTGATGGAATATGTCATCAGCCGGAACGGGAACCGATTAATAACCCAACATGTTGTGCTGGAGGGGCAATCCACTTCAGAGGAGCAATTCCAAACAGAAGCAATCCTTAAATATGCGGAGCCCCTCGAACCAGGTCTTCATGTTTATCAGGTTCAGGCTACTATTCTGCAAGCTGTTAACCTGACATCAGAGGTAATTGCATTTGGCCCGCTTATACAGACAGGGCCGGGACCGGTCGTGCTGGAGGGACCCATTGGGCCAACTGGACCCACCGGTCCCACTGGTTCGACTGGTCTTCGCGGAGATACAGGACCTGGAATGGGATTCACTGGTCCTAAAGGTGCAACTGGTGCAACCGGTCCTACAGGATACAACGGAGAAGCTATTCAAGGAACGCAAATTTGTTATTCCACCAAGCTGCCCCAGCCCTTGACCCTTGATCCTGCCAAACAAACCCTAAATTTCTTATTGATGTTTCCGAATGTTTATTACATGAGACGGGGAACAATTGACG
>JAEWAA010000201.1 GCA_023391955.1 Bacillota bacterium
GAATCCAGCAGATCCAGCTGAAAAAATAAGACGATGTTACCCAACCATGCTGCCGTTGAAATAATTCCGAAGGTCACATAATATTCCCGCCAAGTCAATTTTCGTTTGAAAAGAAGTGCAAGCAGAAGGAGCAAAGCGCCTGCACCGTATACCACCCAAGCACCCTTGGCATGAAGATCCAAACGCTTTATGACTTCTGACCAATATTCCACCCATCATCACCTCTACGCCTTTTAATATTACTATGGGCATATTAGGTAATAATTATAATAAGGCGAGAATAAGAAAACTCCAGCAGGAATGGGATGCCGGCTTCATCCCCCGTCACCAAATCTACTTACATAAACAGTATTTACTTTTTTTTCTAATTATCTGGTTTCACGATGAATGGTGACCTTTTTCAACCGCGGGCAACATTTCTTCAGCTCCAGCCGCTCCGGGTTATTTCTCTTGTTCTTAGTGGTCGTGTAATTCCGGTCACCGCATTCTGTACAGGCCAAGGTTACAATTACTCTCAATAGACTCATCCTCCGTTTTGCAAATCTCACACAAACCCAGAATATCAATGTGAAAATTATATAATTTAAAATTTTCGGGCAGCTTTAATTGCAGCTGTTCAGGATCAAATCCGAATGAAACCATCTTCCCGCAGTCCTGGCAAATGATATGGTATTGCGGCTGTGTCATATCCACTAACCGGAACCGGAGCTCATTGCCTACCGCAAAGGATTCTAGCAGCTTTAATTCAGAGAACAGCTTGATATTCTGGTAGACTGTTCCATAGCTGAGACCGGCAAACTCCACAGACATGACCTGATAAATCTCGGTAGCCGTTAATGGATACTCCGCTTGAAGCAGCAGCTTCAGCATCCCTTTGCGCTGCTCGGTTATTCGCAGGCCTTTTTCCAAGAGTTTGCGTCGCAGCTCCTCATCGTATTTCGAAGCCTTCTCCATCATACCCGGCCCTCATTCGTTTAACGCTTTCTGCAGTGCTGCCAGATTCTTTTTCATGATGGCAATGTAATCCTGGTTGTTCTTACGGTCTTCATCTGTCAGACCTTCCAGAGGATTCAACACATCTGTTTTGGCGCCTAGCTCCTTGGCAATGGTTTGCGCAACCTTGGGATCCACCAGTGTTTCGAAAAAGATGGTTTTCACCTGCTTTTCCTTGGAAAATTTGATGATATCCGCCATTTTGTCCGGAGAAGGCTCCTGCTCCGGGGAAAGCCCGGCAATCGGCACCTGTGTCAGACCATACTCCTTGGCCAGGTAGGCGAAAGCGGCGTGCTGGGTAACAAACTCCTTGCGTTTTACATCCTTCAAACCGGTTTTATACGCTTGATCCAGCTCTTTCAGCTGGGTTATATAGGCTTCGGCGTTTTTGGCATAATCCTCCTTGTGGGCAGGATCGGCCTTGGAAAACGCCTCCTCAATGATCTTAACCTGCTTTTGTGCCAAAACAGGACTTAACCAAACGTGAGGATCGATAGCATGATGATGATCATGGCCTTCTTCATGATCTTCTGCGTGATCATCCTCATGTTCATCAGCATGCTCATGCTCTTCCTCCGCCTCTCCCTCCATCAGCTCCATGCCATGGGTGGCCTCAACCACAATACGCTTATCGTTCGCCGCCCCCTTCAGAGCGTCCTCCGCCCATTCCTCCACGATGCCGTTGTAAACAAAAACATCGGCTTCCTTGAGCTGGATAATGTCCTTAGCACTGGGCTCCCAGTCATGCGGTTCTACTCCTGTCGGAATCAAGCCGGTTACTTCGGCATGATCGCCGGCTACCTGCATGGAAAATTCCACCATTGGATAGAAGGTGGCTGCCACCTTCAGCTTTTTGACGGAAGATGGCTGAACAGACGGTTCGGAAGAGACCGATGGTGAAGGATGGGATGCTGCCGATGAGTCCGAATTGGTATTTGTGCCGCAACCTGAGATCAATAGCGCAAGAGCTGCTGCTGCCATAAAGGTGTGCTTCATGTAAAGCTTCATTGTGATTTAACCTCCTGAATGTTGAAACTTTTTATTTTTTATAATTTTCAGGATGAGCTTGCGTATCCCGATGCCTGTAAGCAAGTAAAGCAGCAATACCAATGCGATCGTGCCTCCGGGCGGGGTTCCTGCTTGATAAGAGGCAGCTAGTCCCGTCCAAGACCCGGTTAAACCAAAAAGCATGGAAAACCCGATAGCCGTATGAAAGGAAGGAGCGATTCGAATAGCCAGTGCCGCAGGCAGCACAATCAGTGCTGATACCAGCAGCACACCAACAACAGGCATCGCGGAAGCCACGATCATGCCGGTCATAACGCTAAACAAAAACGAAATGAGATCAACCGGCAGCCCGTTAGTTTTGGCTGTATCTTCATCAAAGGTGATCTGGTACAAGGGCCGCCGGAAAATAAAAAAGAAAATAGCTCCTGCAATAGCGGCAACCCCCAGCATCAGCAATTCACTGTTATTAATAGCCAATACAGAACCGAACAAATAAGACGACAAGCTTTTATTTAAGGTTTTATTGAGACTCATCAGCACAACTGCCGAAGATAATCCGCCGATCATAATGATGGCAATGGATATTTCACTATATGTCTTATACGCTCTGCGGACATACTCTACCGCGACCGCTCCGACCATGGCTACCGCAAAGCCGCTCCACGCTGGATTGACGCCAAGCAATGCCCCGGCGGCCACGCCGGCCAGAGACACATGGGAGAGCATGTCTGCCATTAGTGCCTGCCGCCTTAGCATCAGATAGACTCCCAAAACAGAAGCAAGCAGAGCCGTCAGCCCACTGGATAAAAATGCCCGCTGCATGAAGTCATAGTGCAGCATCTCCATCCCCCGTCCTCCTTTCGGACCAATTCAATGACGCGGTCCAGCCGGGGCCCCAGCTCTGCCAAATTATGGGTTACCATCAGAACGGTCCTTCCCAGATCCTTCACCTGGCGTTCCAAAAGCTCGTAGAAAGCCATCCGGCTTGCGGTGTCCATACCGGTAACCGGCTCATCCAGCACCAGCAGGTGCGGATCCTGGGCCAAGGCTCTGGCAATGCATATCCGCTGCTTTTGTCCTCCGGACAATTCACCTATTTTGCGGTTTCGATATTCCCACATACCCATTTGCCGGAGTGCTGTTTCGGTTTTTTCCTTGTCCTCATGCCCAAGTCTCCTCAGCCATGACCCGGAGGCAAATCTGCCGGAACGGACGAACTCCAATACTGTGCTGGGAAAGCCCGCATTGAAGGAAGCAATCTGCTGCGGAACAAAGCCGATTCTCAGCTTCTCCCCGTTTTTGTGTTTAGCCAAGCTGATCCGCCCCTCCCAGGGCTTCAACAGCCCCAGGGCCAGCTTCAAGAGAGTCGTCTTGGAGGCGCCGTTGGGGCCAGTTATGGCAACAAATTCACCGGCTTTAATCGTTAAATGAACTTGCTCCAGCACAGGCACCTCCGAATAGCCAAAAACAACATCTTCCATTGTTAACAAATCCACTGTTTCCACAGCTTTCATCCTTACCAGCTTGACTTGGTGACTCCCGGAATCTGTCCCTTATGAGCTAATTCCCGAAATGCGATACGAGATATTTTATATTTGCGGAGGTAACCCCTTGGCCTGCCGGTCAGCTCACAGCGGCTATGCAGCCGGGTGGGCGAGGCATCCCTGGGCAGCTTGCTTAAGCCTGCATAATCCTTATTCTCCTTCAGCTGCTTTCTCTGCTCCGCGTATTTCGCAACGGTAACCTGTCTTTGCTTTTCCCGTACAATCTTTGACTTTTTAGCCATAGTCCCAACTCCTTAAATGTAATTTTTACTATTATTCATCAACACAAAACAATTATATACACTGGCTATATAATTCAACTGCCCGCCAAGATTTTTGGCTTGTATTCAGCATACGATTCCTCAATATCCTTGAAGCCCAGACTTCCGCCGCGGATAATCGCCTTTCGTTTCGCCTTCATGAGAATCTGCTCCATATCGGCAAAGCTGCATCCCTGTACCAATCCGGTTGTCTGTTCATGCAGGCCTTCTTCCTGATCCATATCCTGCAAAAGCAAATGAATAAACGCATTCCGGCAAGTCTCATCCGGCATTAGATAGGTCATTTTGGTATCAAATCTCCGCCATACCGCATTGTCCAGCTCCTCATCCAGATTGGTGGCTGCAACAAATATGCTCTCCCCTTCAAATTCATCCAGGCATTGAAGCAGTGTGTTAACCACTCTGGCCATTTCTTTGACCTCATCGTTATTCTCCCGCGTCCGGGCGATGGCGTCGAATTCATCAAGAAATAGTACACAAGGAGAGGCTTTGGCATAATCGAAAATTTTGCGCACATTGCTTGCCGTTTCCCCCAGATGACTATGGATAATCGAATCCAGCCGCACCAGAATCAAAGGCAGCTCCAGTTTATGGGCCAAGTAATATGCCGTTAAGGTTTTTCCTGTTCCAGGAGGGCCGAACATCACAATCTTGTTGGGTACAGGCACATCGAACTCTTCGAACCGGTCCCTCATTCCCAAAATGGTGATGAACTCCTCAATGATCCGCTGGTTTTCGGGATGAAATACAATGCGTTTCACCTTTTTAGCACATTCCTTGGGCAGATAAACGGTTGCCATATCTGTTCCCTTGGCACGGGGAAGCCGGTTGTTGGGATTGGGTTTGCTCTTCATGGTTGCCTCCATCACATGCAGTATCACACATTTCATTATCAGTAATTTTTACGATTAAAAATAATGATATCGATAACCGCACAAAATGTCAATGCCAGTCCGGGCAAGCTCAGGATCATCCTTCGACGGGAACCAGGAGCCAAAGTTTAAATTCATCGCCCTCTTTACTCCACTTCACTGTGCCATGGCAGTTCTCCAATATTGACCTGCACGTTACTAAACCTAATCCTGTTCCTTGGGAAGACTTGGATAGACATGTTGTATTCCGAAAATATAGGAGCAGATGAGTGCCCTCTCTCTTCATCTCGATATAGATTGGCTCCTTCGGCTCTGCATACTTCAATATATTGGATATCACATTGTCCAGTATGCGCTGAACGAATTCTTCACCCAGGTGAATACGATAGTCCTTTTGTTCCTCAAAAGATACAGCAGCCATATAGCCCTCTGACTCCAGAAGAAAAACTCCGTCAGACACCATATGCTCAAGGGTCTGCCGATCCGTAAAACCATTCTGCCCCGGTATTGTTCTGCTGTCAGAGGAAACAACCGTATGCTCAAACAATTGGTTGGTCATTATCTGAAGCTGGTTGGCCTTCTCGGCACTTTTCAGCAAATATTGGCGTAATTTCCCTTCATCCTCAGTCCTTCTGTGTATGAGAATATCCAGATAACCGATTAAAGCAGCAAGCGGGGTGCGGATATCATGGGAGATGGTAGAGACGAACGTTCTGCTAAGAGTGTGCAGCTGGTTCTGAGCTTGAACCTGCTGAAGGAATACCTTGCGCATTTCTTCAATATTACGGCCAAGGGATGCGATTTCATCCCTTCCTTTAACTTCAATCGGATAATGAAAAAGCCCTCCCTGCATAAGCTGTACCTGCTGCTCCAAGCGAAGCAGCTGCGCCGCCTTGCGATGTACGAAAAACAGGACAATAAACAGAAAAACCGAAAAAAACAAAATCAAATTCATCACCATGGCACGATCATACTCATGATGCTTCAGATAAACGGTTAAATCCATAAGCACATCCACATCCTGAAGATGAATGGGATACAGGGTTTGCCAGGGCAGTGGTCTTCTTGAAATGCCACTATTCAGGGTTCCGGCAATATACGAAATGGTAGAATCATAAACCAGCTTGTCCTTGTAGTAGAGTGTAATTGTCGTGATTTTATTCCTGTCCATCCATTGCCCAACCTTATAGAAGTTCTTCAAGGCTATATTATGCTGGTTGACATAGGCCTGAATGGCATCAACCTCCGTTTGCAGTTTCGCTTGAACGTAGTTGGAGTCGTTATACGTCTCTTCAATTAGGTGAGAGGTTAGGGTTCGGGAGAGGATAAATACCATTCCGGCGCAAGCAAAAGCAATAATGACGGATAAGCCCAGCTTAAGGACAAGCCATTTTCTAAACAATGTGATACCCCCTGCCCCAGACGGTCATAATGTACGCAGGCTCTTTGG
>JAEWAA010000207.1 GCA_023391955.1 Bacillota bacterium
GCGGTGGACCAGTCCCGTCCGTTTCCGCTGGTGCATACCCAGTCCTTGTATCTGGCTGTGGTGCTGACCAAGGAGGGGATGGCGCCGGAGGATGAGCCGTGTTTTGCCATCGTCCAGGTGCCGTCCAACTTAAACCGCTGTATCTCCATCTCCCCCCGGGGAAACAGCAAAAAGCATGAATTTATTCTGATGGAGGATCTGATCCGGGTCCACATCCATACGTTATTCTCCGGCTATACGCCTGTGGCGGTGCACAGCTTCCGGCTGACCCGCAATGCGGATCTGACCCTGAACGAGGAAGGGGCGGAGGATCTTCTGGAGGAAATCGAGAAGGAGCTCCGGCGCAGGCGCTGGGGTGCCCCTGTCCGTCTGGAAGTGGATAAGGGGATGCATCCGTACGCCCTGGAAATGCTGCGTGAGGAATTCGAAATCGAGGATAATGTCTTCGAAATCGACGGTCCCGTTGATCTGACCTTCCTGATGCGGCTGCAGGGAGGTTTGGAGGGCTTCCAGCATTTGCGGTATCCGGCATTGGAGCCGTATTATCCCCGGGAGTTGGATGAGGACGACGCGTTCGAGGTGCTGCGCCGCAAGGATGTACTGGTTTACCATCCGTATGAATCCTTCGAGGCGGTGACGGATTTTATTGTGCAGGCGGCGGAGGACCCCAAGGTGCTGGCGATCAAAATGACCCTGTACCGGGTAAGCGGTCATTCCCTGCTGGTGCAGGCTTTGGCCCAGGCGGCCGAATCCGGCAAGCAGGTTACCGTAGTGGTGGAGCTGAAGGCCAGATTTGACGAGGAACGCAACATCGCATGGGCGCGGAAGCTGGAAAAAGCGGGCTGCCACGTGGTCTACGGGCTCATCGGCCTCAAAACCCACGCCAAGGTGACTCTGGTAGTCCGGCAGGAAAACAATTCCTTGCGCCGTTATGTCCATGTTGGCACCGGGAACTATAACGATAACACCGCCCGGTTGTACACGGATGTGGGGATTTTTACGTCCAATGCCCTGATTGGGGAGGATGCCTCCATTCTCTTCAACGAGATTACCGGTTACTCCACACCCAAGCATATGCAGGCTTTGTCTGTGGCCCCCACCAACCTGAAGAACAAGCTGATTGAGCTGTTCCGCCGGGAAGCCGAACATGCCAAAGCCGGCAAGCCCGCACGCATCATCGCCAAGATGAATTCCCTGTCCCATCAGGAAACGGTGGACGAGCTGTATGCTGCCTCCCAATTGGGAGTCAAGGTGGACCTTATTGTCCGCGGCGTCTGCTGCCTGCGTCCGGGAGTAGCGGGGTTAAGTGAGAATATTACGGTGCGGAGTATTGTGGATCGGTTTCTGGAGCATTCCCGGATCATCTATTTTGAAAATGGGGGGCAGCCGGAGGTTTATATCTCCAGTGCGGACTGGATGAGCCGGAACCTGACCCGCCGGGTGGAGCTGCTTTGCCCGGTATTGGATGAGGCCAACAAACGGGCCCTGATCAATATGCTCCAGCTGTCGCTGAATGACAATGTGAAGGCGAGGGTGCTCCAATCCAACGGCATGTATGAAAACAGGCAGCCCGGAGAGGAACCCGAGCTGCGCAGCCAGTTCGAAGCTATGAATGTGGCGGTGTGGAAAAATCGGGGGTTGTCTGAATTTCCGGAACAAGACTCCACACCTTCTTGAATTCCTTGGTGATGGCGCCGGTTTCCCGGATCTCAATGCCGGGGTGATGGGTGCATTCCAGCTGCAGACGGATGCCGCTGGTGCGGGCAATGGCTGTCAGCCGCCGTACCGGCTGGGTTTCGCTGCGGTCAAGCGCTACGGCAAGCTGCAGCAAGGACCCCAACCGCTCCACCAACAGACAATCGGATTCAGTCAGAATGTCCTTATGTTCAAGGAATAGCTGGCGGGTCCGGTTTTTGTTTTTGTAGGAGGCGATCATGGCGCAGATCAGAACCTCCCGGTGGGTTAACCCGTACAGACGGGAATGGGCGATAAGGTAGAAGGTATGTTTGGGATAATCGTAGTAAAATATGGTGATGCCGATCCGGTACAGAAGGCTAGCCACATGGAGATAGGCTCTCGACCGGATGCTCAGGTGGTGCAGATCCTGCAGGTCGTCGAAAAGCTTCAGGGCCAGCCGGTTCACCTGCTCCACATGCAGAAGCGATACGGACGGATGCAGGGCCAGCAGGTTGCGGACGCTGTGCTCCAGCACGTTAGAGAACTGGGCTTGTCCCGGATTCAGCACGTCATAAAAGAGTCCGTCCCGCAGGCCGCTGCCGCTGACCATATAATGGGAGGCGCCGGAATAATCGAAAACAGTCTGCAGGATCAGCATCCCCGGTACGATAATGTCGGCGCGGCTTCCGGTCATTCCGTCCACCTTCTTCCGCTTCTCCGGCGGCATGGTGGACAACATGGCCAGCAGCTGCTCTACGGTGCCCTTTTCCATTTGATACTGGTGGGCCAGGGGGAGGGAATACTTGCGCGCTCTCTGGTCCAGCTTGCCCAGGGTCCGGATGGTTCCGCCCAGGCCGATAAGGGGCAGCCCCTGATGGCCTTTGATCCAGGGCTCCTTTTCCAGAGCGGCCAGCACCATGTGGCGGATTTTCGCTGCGGTATCGGCATCGGCCACACCATCCTTGGTGAACCGTTTGGTGGTATTGACGGAGCCGAAGGGGAAGGACACGCTATGGATCAGCGACCGGCCCAGAAACAGAGACACCTCGGTGCTGCCGCCGCCGATATCAATCAGCAGGCCGTCCTGAATGTCCATGGAATTGATCATGCCCAAAAATCCGTAGCGGGCTTCCATTTCACCGGACAGAATCTCCACTTCGATGCCGGTTTGCTCTTTCAAAATGCCGACGATTTCCGAGGAATTGGAGGCGTTGCGGATGGCCGCGGTGGCCACTGCCCGGATTTTATCGGTATGGTGAGCCTGGCATAGAGTTCTGAAATGGTTAAGGATGTGGACAATGCCCATGGCATCCTCCGGCTTCAAGGAACCGTCCTGGCGGATTTTTTCGCTGAGGCGGGCGGATTCCTTGCTCTCATCGATGACCCGGTAGGCGTCCTTGCCGGATACTTCATAAATCACAAGCCGGACCGAGTTGGATCCGATATCAATAATGCCGATGCGGCTGGTTGTTTCCATCATGATGAGCCCTTTCTTTTTTTCAACTATTGTAACACAGACTGCCGGGGCGTGGCAGGAAAGCGGCGCAGCTTGTGCAGAGGGCGGCTCTAACGGACAGAGAGTCCGCTAATATGTGGAAAAACGGTCTTTTCTCATTGTTGTGGACTCAGCAGCCGTTATATAGGCAAATATTCCACATGCGGATGGAGTTGAGCCCAAATAGCGTACCCTGTGTCCGCGAAACGAACAATAGCGCCGATTTCGGGAAAATAACGGCTTCTCTGTCCGGATCAAACAAATCTCCCGAGATTTCGATAAAAAACTCCAATCAGTTTAGGATTACCATAAAAATATTTTTTGTACCGATAATTATCTTTCATTTCATAATTTGTTCACATATATCCAAGAAAATGTTATTATAGATCTACTGGCACATGATAAAACTTTGTTATGATATTCACATACCACTGCTAAAGGAGAGAGATACGATGACGGCAACCAAAGGTTTGGAAGGTATCGTAGCCACCACGTCCTCCATCAGTTCTATTATTGACGGTGTATTGACATACCGGGGCATCGACATTGATGAGCTGGCAGAGCATGCTTCCTTCGAAGAAGTGGTCTACCTGCTGTGGTTCGGCAAACTTCCCACGGAAACCGAGCTGGCCCAGCTTAAGGATAATCTTAGCAAGAACGCGGCGGTGCCCGATGCCGTCATTGAACAACTCCGCCTGGCTCCGAAGGATGCTAATGCCATGGCTGTCCTCCGTACTGCCATCTCCGCTCTCTCCTTATATGACCCGGAAGCCGCTGATATGAGCGTAGCCTCCAATGTCCAGAAGGCCATTAAGCTTCAAGCCCAGGTTGCCACTATTATTGCAGCATTCGCCCGTATCCGCCAGGGTTTAGACCCGGTAGCGCCGAAGGAAAGCGCCTCCATCGCGGAGAACTTCCTGTACATGCTCTCCGGTGAGCAGCCTGACCCTGTAGCAGTGGAAGCCTTGGACAAGGCGCTTGTGCTGCATGCGGACCATGAACTGAACGCCTCTACCTTCGCAGCCCGTGTAACCGTTGCCACCCTGTCCGATATTTATTCCGGCGTCACCTCCGCCATTGGAGCTCTGAAGGGGCCGCTGCACGGCGGAGCCAATGAGGCCGTTATGGAAATGCTGGAGGAGATCGGCAGCTTCGAGGCAGTAGAAGACTATGTGAACAAAAAGCTGGACAACAAGGAGAAGCTGATGGGCTTTGGCCACCGGGTCTACAAAAACGGTGATCCCCGCGCCAAACATCTGCAGAAGATGTCCCATGAGCTGGGCAAGTTGACCGGCGATCTGAAGTGGTATAATATGTCCGTGAAGATTGAAGATATGGTTGTTTCCGAAAAGGGCCTGAAGCCCAATGTGGATTTCTATTCCGCATCCGTCTACACCACGCTGGGGATTCCGAGAGATCTGTTCACTCCGATCTTCGCCATCAGCCGCATGTCCGGCTGGACCGCCCATATTCTGGAGCAATTCGAGAATAACCGCCTGATCCGTCCCCGTGCTGAATATGTGGGGCCTGTAGGCCAATCTTATGTCCCCATGGCAAATCGGTAAAGAGTAAGAAATCATCCAAGCACTTATTAATTTCATATTGTTTACCACGAACGGGCGCCGGAGAGCCGCAAGCTTGCCTTTTGGCACCCGTTCTTGAAGTCCATAGACGTTTTTTGGATCCACCATCTTATAGCCGGGAGGTTTACCATGCCACAATTCGAACAATATTCCTTGCCTGTCGAGGGCCAGCCGATTACAATTGATAACGGCAAACTGAACGTGCCCAACAATCCCATCATTCCGTTTATTGAAGGGGACGGCACCGGTCCAGATATTTGGGCAGCTTCCAAGCGTGTCCTGGATGCGGCTGTGGAGAAGGCTTACGGCGGCGAGAAGAAGATTGCCTGGTATGAAGTGTATGCCGGCGAAAAAGCGTTTAACCAATTCAACAGCTGGTTGCCCAACGACACCCTGACCGCAGTCCGTGAATACATAGTGGCCATCAAGGGGCCGCTGACCACTCCCATCGGCGGAGGCATCCGTTCCCTGAACGTAGCCCTGCGCCAGGAGCTGGATCTGTACGTGTGCTCCCGTCCGGTGCGTTATTTCGATGGTGTGCCTTCTCCGGTGAAGCATCCCGAGCTGGTGGACATGGTGATTTTCCGGGAAAATACGGAGGACATCTATGCCGGCATCGAGTGGGCCGAAGGCTCCGCCGAAGTGAAGAAGGTTATCGAATTCCTCCAGAACGAAATGGGTGTAAAGAAAATCCGCTTCCCGGAAACCTCCGGCATCGGCATCAAGCCCGTATCCAAGGAAGGCTCCGAACGCCTGATTCGCGCAGCTATCGAATACGCCATCCAGCATAACCGCAAATCCGTGACTTTGGTGCATAAGGGCAATATTATGAAGTTTACGGAGGGCGCCTTCAAGAACTGGGGCTACGAGCTGGCAGAACGGGAATTCGGAGACAAAACCTTTACCTGGGACCAATACGACCGGATCAAAGCAGCAGAAGGCGCCGACGCCGCCAATAAGGCCCAAAAGGAAGCGGAGGCTGCCGGCAAGATCATCGTGAAGGATGCCATTGCCGACATTGCCCTGCAGCAGGTCCTGACCCGTCCGAAGGAATTCGACGTGATTGCCACGCTGAATCTGAACGGCGACTATCTCTCCGACGCCCTGGCTGCCCAGGTGGGAGGCATCGGCATTGCCCCCGGCGCCAACATCAATTATGTGACCGGCCACGCTATCTTTGAGGCCACCCACGGTACAGCGCCTAAGTATGCAGGTCTTGATGTGGTGAACCCCGGCTCCGTGATTCTCTCCGGTGTGATGATGCTGGAGCATCTGGGCTGGCAGGAGGCTGCCGACCTGATCTACAAGGGACTGGAATCCGCCATCAACAATAAAACGGTTACCTATGACTTCGCCCGTTTGATGGAAGGTGCAACGGAAGTGAAATGTTCGGCCTTCGCCGATGAGATTATTGGCCATATGTAAAACGATCCCCAAAAGTGATGTTAAGCAGAGAGGCCTAATCAGGTACTTTTGGGGGAGCCCCCAGAAATTCGAAAGCGCCCAATTAAGAGATCTTTAGGAGGACATAAATATGCCCCTGACACGCAAAAAAATTACAGTTGTGGGCGCCGGATTCACCGGTGCCACCACAGCGCTGCTTTTGGCTCAAAAAGAGCTTGGCGACGTTGTCCTGCTGGATATCCCGCAATTGGAGAATCCCACCAAGGGCAAGGCGCTGGATATGCTGGAGGCGGGTCCTGTTCAAGGCTTCGACGCCACCATTACCGGCACCAGCAGCTATGAGGATGCCGAGGGTTCGGATATCGTCATCATTACCGCAGGCGTGGCCCGCAAGCCGGGAATGAGCCGCGATGATCTGGTGAGCATCAATGCGGGTATCGTCCGCTCCGTATGTGAGAACATCAAGCGGGTTGCCCCGGACTCCATCGTTATTCTGCTGTCCAACCCTGTGGATGCTATGACCTATGTGGCCTACCATACCTTGGGCTTCCCCAAGAACCGGGTCATCGGCCAATCCGGCGTGCTGGATACCGCCCGTTTCTGCACCTTCGTATCCCAGGAGCTGAATGTGTCCGTTGAGGATGTCCGCGGCTTTGTGCTGGGCGGCCATGGCGATGATATGGTTCCTCTTGTCCGTTACTCCAGCGTTGGCGGCATTCCCCTGGAGGTCCTGCTGCCCAAGGAGCGCATCGACGCCATCGTGCAGCGCACCCGTGTGGGCGGCGGTGAAATCGTAAACCTGCTGGGCACCGGCAGCGCTTATTATGCGCCTGCCGCATCCCTGGTACAGATGACCGAAGCCATCGTGAAGGACAAAAAACGGATTCTGCCCTCCATTGCCCTTCTCGAGGGTGAGTATGGCTACGATCACCTGTTTATGGGTGTGCCTACTTTGTTGGGCGGCAACGGCATCGAACGGATTTACGAGCTGGAGCTGACGGCGGAAGAGAAGACCGCCTTGGACAAATCTGCCCAATCCGTCAAGAATGTGATTGCCGTGGTGAACGGCTGAAGCATAACCCACAGCTGAACGCCCCGCGGCGCTTCGTCTCCTCAGGTTACCGGGGGCGGGCGCCGTTTTATTTACCGGACAGGCCGGAAAAATTGCATGCCCGTCCCCGATCAAGTATACTACTGCTGGATATGTATGGCAGGTTAGATAAACGCGGATGGTCCGCGGAATGGAGGATGCATATGGATAAGGCATTTTTGTTTTTGCATCTGGTGGCTTCCATCGGGATGGGGTTTTATTTGCTGCTCCCCTTCTTGGTCGGACGGCTGGCAGGACCGGCGGCGCAAAGCCAGGTGGGGTATGCGGGGCTTCTGGCATCCGCCAACAGAATCGGCATGTACCTGCTGGTGGTCCAGCTGTTAACCGGAGGATACCTTTTGCAGACTGCGGATTATTCCGTCCTGTGGATGGTCCTGATCGTGCTGGCCTTCCTGGCTGTGGCGGCGTTTACGGGCATGATGGTCAAGCCCCTCAAGCGTTACAAGGAAACGGTGCAGCAAGGCCAAAGCGGCAAGGCTGAATACGGCAAAATCCGCTTGTTCAGCACCCTGGCAGGCGCTTGTTTCTTGATCATTATTTTCCTGATGAAATTCCCGGAATTGTTTGTGTAGCACCACATAAAAACCCGCCTGCTGCTGACGTTGCGTCAGGGCAAGGCGGGTTTTGTTCGGTAACGGACTGAGGTTCCGCTATTGGGCCGAAAAAAGCTGTTTTTCCAACAGAACGGACACAGGTTCCGCTAAATGCCCCGAAAGAGCCGGTGAGGGCGGGACAATGGGAGAATAACGTACCGTGGGTCCGCGAAATCTTCAGAAGCGGGTTTTTCGGCAAAATAACGGCTCCTCAGTCCGGATAAGCTCAAGCGCCGCACAGTCGGGGGGTTAATCCGCTAATGCGCTAGGGAGTGTTTGCAAACACTCCCTATTACCGGAATCATCAAGTTTCCGTTCCGGAGTCGCTTTCGGTTGGAGGATCGGTGGTGTAGGT
>JAEWAA010000309.1 GCA_023391955.1 Bacillota bacterium
GTCCGTAGGCATACAGCGGGTGGCCGAAAATGCCAGCGTCATGGCCGAGCAATCCTCCCTGACCTCGCATCATGCCCAAACCGGGACCCAGCTCTTGGAGCAGCTTCAGCTGCAGATCGGCAATATCCTGGGGGCGGTGAACCAGCTGTCGGACAGCGTGCTGGCCTTGTCCCGCAAGTCCGATCAGATCGGTGAGATTGCCGACAGCATCACCACCTTCGCCAACCAGACCAATCTGCTGTCCCTGAATGCCTCCATTGAAGCTGCCCGCGCCGGGGAGCATGGAAGAGGGTTCAGCGTAGTCGCCAACGAAATCCGCAAGCTGGCCAGTCAATCCATTGAATCCGCCGACGGCATCAACGGGTTGATTCAGGAAACCCGCCAGGAGATCGGCCGTGTCTCCCACGCCATGGGCACCACCAAGGATGAAGCGGGAGCAGGCTCCCGGATGATGCAGGAGGTCAGCGCCAGCTTCCATACCATTCTGCAGTCCGTCCAGGAAATGGTGGAACAAATCCACGAAACCTCCGCCATTGCCCAAGAGATGTCGGCCAGCTCCGAGGAAATCTCCGCTACCATGGAAACCTCCGTGACCGGCTCCGGCCATATCCTGATGAAGTCCCAGGGTGTGGCGGCTGCAACAGAGGAGCAGCTGGCCATGATGGAGAATATTGCAGCCTCCTCGGAGGAACTGATGGCTGTGGTCAAGGTCCTGAACGATTCCGTCGCCTACTTCAAAATTGCCTAATCCGAAAACCCGCATCGAAGCCTCAGCTTCCGGTGCGGGTTTTTATTTGCCCTATTTGCCCCATTTGCCCAAAAGGGCATGCCCTTCCGGACGTTATCCCATCCGTAGCCGCAGGTTATGATGGATAGCAGATAAACAGATTTACACATACGGAGGGATAGGACAGATGGCAAACTTTTTGTACAAATTGGGGAAATGGGCGTTCCGGCGGCGCAAGACGGTGATAACCGGAACGGCAGCCGCTCTGGTCCTGGCTTTGGTTATCGGGGGACTGATGGGCTCCGCGTTCAGTGCGGAGATGTCCATTCCCGGGACGAAGTCGGAAAAAGCGATGCAGGTACTGTCAGAAGCGTTCCAGACCGGCGGGGAGCATGGCACCATTCAAGTCATTTACAAAGCGCCTGAGCAGGAAACCCTGGAGTCCGGATCCATCCGGCAGCTGATCCGGCAGGTTGAGGAGGATATCCGGAAGGATGAGGCGGTGGCGTCCGTCACCACCCTTTTCGACGCTCATACCGTTAGCCCGGATAAACGGATCGGTTATTCCACGGTTACGTACAAAGCGGCCGCGGAGGAGGTTGCCCGGGCTTCTGTGGACCATGTAAAGGCCAGCATTGAAGCGGCCCGGGAGCAGGGCTTGCAGACGGAGCTGGGCGGAACGGTGACCCTCACGGAAATCGGAGTAGGCGGATTATCCGAGGGTGTGGGGATTGTGATTGCCTTTGTGATTCTGATGATTACCTTCGGCTCCTTCCTGGCTGCGGGCATCCCCATTCTTACCGCCGTGACGGGACTTGGCATCGGCATTATGCTGATTCTCATCGGGTCCCATTATTGGAATATCCCTACCTTCTCCCTGTCGCTGGCCAGCATGCTGGGTTTGGCGGTGGGCATTGATTACGGGTTGTTCATCATTTCCCGGTACAGACAAAATCTGCGGGACGGACAAAGCCCCGAGGAAGCCATGGGTTTGGCCAATGCCACTGCAGGCAGCGCCGTTGTGTTCGCCGGGGTAACGGTGATGATCGCCCTGATCGGATTTACCTTTACCGGCATTCCGTTTCTGGGAGCCATGGGGTTGAGCGCCGCCGTAACCGTACTGATCGCCGTGCTGCTTTCGGTCATTTCACTGCCTGCACTGCTGGGTTTTACGGGCAAGCTCTTCCAGCCGAAGAAGCCCCAAGCCGTAAGCAGTCTCCAGGCAAAAAGGAACAAGGAATCCAATGCCTGGGGCCGCTTCGTCACCAAATATCCGCTGCCTGTGCTGGTGGCATGTGTCCTGCTTTTGGGATTCGTCAGTCTGCCCGCCGCTCATATGCATTTGGGGCTGCCGGATAACGGCACCAAATCCACGGATACAACCGAACGCCGGGGATATGATCTGTTGTCGGAGGGTTTCGGCCCCGGCATGAACGGCCCCCTTGTCATTGTAGCCAAGGCTGAAACCGCGGATAATGCCGCGGCAGCCATTGCGGATGCCACCAAAAACCTGTCCAAACTCCCGAATGTGGCTGCTGTCACCCCTCCGCAGATGAATCCGGCGGGAGATACGGCGCTGCTGACAGTGATGCCGGGAACCGGACCGCAGGATGTGAAAACCGCCGATCTGGTGAAGCTGATCCGTTTGCAGGCGGAGGCCAATCAGCCGGATACGAAGGTGGAGCTGATGGTTACCGGAGCGACAGCCGTCAATATTGATATTTCCGATATGCTGAACAGCGCCCTGCCCAAGTTTGCCTTGTTTATTGTCGGGCTTGCCTTTGTGCTTCTGACCATGGTATTCCGTTCCGTGCTGATTCCCGTCAAAGCGGTGTTGGGTTATCTGCTTACCTTAACGTCTACTCTGGGCTTTGTCGTGTTTGTGGTCCAGGACGGACATATGGCCAACTTCTTCGGAATTTCCGATCCGGCGCCGGTGTTGAACTTCCTGCCTGTTCTGGTAGCGGGTATCCTGTTTGGTCTGGCTATGGATTATGAGGTGTTCCTGGTCAGCGGCATGCGGGAGAAATACGCACAGGGCGGCAGCCCCCGCGGCGCCATCTGGCACGGGATGAAAACCAGCGGCAGCATCGTTCTGGCGGCGGGTCTCATCATGATCTCCGTATTCGCCAGCTTCATCTTCGATGAGGATACCATCGTCAAGTCCATGGGATTGGCCTTGGCCTTCGGGGTGCTGTTCGATGCCCTGATCGTGCGTCTGACCCTTGTCCCTGCGGCGATGGCGCTGTTGGGCAAGTCAGCCTGGTACATGCCCCAATGGCTGAACCGGATGCTGCCGAGGATCGATGTGGAGGGGGAGGACTTCCACCGGCCAAACCAGGCGGAGCAGACCGGAAGCATCGGCATCCCTGCAATCAAAAGTCAATAATTGGGGCAGGTTAAGGTGGAAGGTTGGGAGTGTGGAGCTTTTCATTTTCGGACAATCCGGGAGGGATTAGGTATGAAATTGGAGCATAAAACGGCGGTGGTTACCGGAGCCGCTTCGGGTATGGGCAAGGCCATTGCAGAATTGTTTGCGGCGGAGGGCGCCAAGGTGGTGGTGGCGGATCTGAACATGGAGAAGATCTCCGCTGTGGTGGACGGCATCCGCAATGCCGGAGGGAAGGCCGAAGGTGTAATAGCCGATGTTACCAAGGAAGAGGATATCGGGGGGATGATCGATACAGCGGTCAATACCTTCGGGAGTGTGGATATTCTCGTCAATAATGCGGGCATTATGGACGGCTTCCGGCTGATTGAGTCGGTGGAGGATGAGCTCTGGGAGAAGGTCCTGGCCGTAAATTTGACCGGGCCCATGCGCGCCATCCGCAAGGCCATTCCCCTTATGCTGGCCCAAAAAAGCGGCGTCATTATCAATGTAGGCTCATCGGCAAGCATCACCGGCGGCAAGGGCGGGGTGGCATACACCTCCTCCAAACACGGTCTGGCGGGTTTGACCAAAAACGTCGGCTTCATGTATGCCAAATCCGGTATCCGCTGCAATGCCATCGCTCCCGGGGCGGTCAAAACCAATATTGCCATTACCAATCCGGATATGGCCGGGCTACAGATCTTCCAGGAAAGCTACGGGACCCAGCGGTCGGATCCGACGGACCCTATGGATATTGCTGCAGTTGCCCTGTTTTTGGCCTCGGAGGATTCCAGGTTTGTCAACGGTGCGATTCTTGCAGCCGACGGCGGTTGGACGGCGTATTAACGGATGCTCAGGCCCGACGCAGCCCTTCGGACAGCCGCTCTATAGGGAGCGGCTGTTTTTTGTGAAAATGGGCCTTATAATGGGGAGAAGGAGGGACGATCCTTGAATAAAAAAGCTCCGGGCCTGGAAACCATCCATGACCTGTTCGCCACCAGACTTCCGATATTGATTTGGGTATCCATGGTGTATGTGGGAACGGTTATTCTGCAATTTCTGAACGAACCCCTGATTTTGCAGGCTTGTGTATTTACCGGCTTGTTTACGGTTCATGTACTGCTGCACTGGAATGTATACCGGGTCACCCCGAAGCAATACTGGTTTTATTTTTCCATCCAGGCAGTGCTGATCTATCTGTGCGCCATTCTGATGCCGGGAGGTTACCAGGTGGTGCTCATCGGGCTGCTCCCGGTTATGATTGCCCAGAGTTTGGGCTTTTCCTTCCGGATCAAACGGATTCTGTTTGTTTCCGTCATCAGCCTGTTCCTGTTCTTCGATGCGGCCTTGACCATCCATGATACAGGCGAGCTGCTTGTATTTTTACCGCTTTTTGCGTTGATGCTGATTATCGTCATTGCGTACGGGATCTTATTCTTCCGCCAGGTTCAGGAGCGGCTGCGCATCCAGAACTTCCTGCATGAGCTTGAAGAGGCCCATTCCAAGGTGGAGGAGCTGACCCTGTCCAATGAGCGCCAACGGATGGCCCGGGATCTGCATGATACGCTGGCGCAGGGAGTGGCGGGGATGATCATGCAGCTGGAGGCTGCGGATGCCCACATGACCCAGGGCAATGGAGAGCGGGCCCAGGGGATTGTCAGGCAAACCCAGCAGCAGGCGCGCCGGACGTTGGCCGAGGCACGGAGAGCGATTGATGATTTGCGGCGCAAATCCGGACCCGATGTGGATTTCCGGGAAGCCGTGGCGGAGGAGGTGCGCCATTTCCGTGAGGCAACCGGCATTCCGGTTGAGGCGGAGGTGAAGCTCAGCCGGCCGTTATCCGGACTTGTGATGGAGCATAGCCTGCATATGGTGAGGGAGGGCTTCACCAACATTGCCCGCCATGCCAGGGCCAGTGAGGTCCGGCTGGGGCTGTCCGACCGGAACGGTTTGCTGCAAATTGAAATGACGGACAACGGCAGAGGCTTTCAGGCGGCGGATATCGGCAGGGACCCGGGCCACTACGGTCTTTTGGGCATACGGGAGCGGGCCAGGCTGATGGGTGGAGACATGACGGTGTCCAGCACGGGAAAAGGAACGGAGATGCGGGTCACCATACCATTGGATGAAAGTGAGAAGCCATGAGCCTTTATAATATTTTGATTGTGGATGACCATTTTGTGGTCAGGGAAGGTCTGAAGCTGATTTTGGAAACGGGGGAGCAGTTCCGTGTGGCAGGCGAGGCGGAGAATGGCCAGCAGGCCCTGGAGCTGGTGGAAACCGTCAAGCCGGATGTGATCCTGATGGACCTGAACATGCCGGTGATGTCCGGCCTGCAGGCTATGGAGGAGCTGAAACGGAGGAATAACCCCACGCCGGTGATTATCCTGACCACCTACAACGAGGACGAGCTCATGATCAAGGGTTTGGCGCTGGGAGCGAAAGGCTACCTGCTGAAGGATACCGGACGGGAGAACCTGTTCCGGAATATCGAGTCGGCTGTACGCGGGGAGACGCTGCTGTCGGCGGATATTATGGAGCGAGTGATGAATGCCCGGATGCAGCAGCAGGAGGCGGCCAAACCCGCTTCGTCCGGCGGGGGGCTTCTCAGTGAGCGGGAAACCTACATCCTCCAATGTGTGGCCCGGGGGTTCAAAAGCAAGGAAATCGCCTATAAGCTAGGGATTGCCGAACGGACGGTAAAGGCCCATCTGACCAGCATCTACAACAAGCTGGGGGTGGATTCCCGGCCGCAGGCAGTGGCCCTGGCGCTGGAGCGGGGAATCTTACAGAATTAAACCGGAAGCAGCCTGCCGCGGGCTGCTTTTTTTCATGGCTTCATTTTCCTCTTGCATACGAATATGCGTTCGTGTATATAATAAGAACATACATTCTCTAGGGTCTGTCTTCAAACTCCGAGGGGAGCAGATTTTGGCGAATTTTCATTCCAGGCAAGGCACTTTTGTGAAGGCGTACGGGGGGTACGTCAAGCGAAAGTAACGCAGCAAGGGATGAAAAGGCGGTAAAAGATGCCCTCAAGTGGGTTTGAAGACAGACCCTACACGAAGCAGAAGCCGCATTGCGGAAATTGGGGAGGCGAACATCATTGTGCAGCAAGCAGCAGGAGACCGCACCATATTCCTCATTGACGCCCAATCCTTTTATGCCAGCGTGGAAAAGACGGGAAGGCCCGAGCTGGCCGGCCGCCCGGTAGCCATCGGCGATCCCGACCGCCCGTCAGGGATTATTCTCGCCGCATGCCCCGTCGCCAAGAAGAAGGGGGTGACCACGGCGGAGCGGATTAACCAGGCCCGGAGCAAATGTCCTGAGCTGGTGGTGATCCGTCCCCGGATGCACCGGTATATCCAGGTATCCCTGTTGCTCACCGGGATTTTCGAATGCTACACGGATCAGGTGGAGCCGTATTCCATCGATGAGCAGTTTCTGGATGTGACGGGCTCCTTGGCCTTATTCGGCTCAGCCGAGTCCTTGGCCCGGGAGATCCAGACCCGTATTGTGCTGTCCACGGGGGTGTGGTGCCGGGTGGGCATCGGCCCGACGAAGATCCTGGCCAAGATGGCCACGGACAACTTCGCCAAGCGCAACCCCGAAGGGCTGTTCCGGCTGGATGCCGCCAATCTGGAGGAGGCACTGTGGCCTCTGCCGGTCCACCATATGTTTATGACCGCCTCCCGGATGACCCGGCATTTTATGCGGATGGGCCTTCCCTTGATCGGCGACATCGCCCGGCTGGAGCTGGCGGACTTCAAGAGGCGCCTGCGGAGCGAAATGGGCAAACAAAGCGACATCCAGGCGGAGTATTATTGGCAGACGGCCAGGGGCATCGATCCGAGCCCCGTAGTGCCCAGCATCCGCAAGCCGCTGAAGGCCATCAGCCATGGCAAGGCGCTGCGGGCCAGCCTCTACAAGGACCGGGAGGATATCGAGGTGGTGCTGCTGGAGCTGGTTGTGGAGGTCTGCCGCAGAGCCCGGCGGCATGGCCAGATGGGCCGGGTTATCGCGGTGGGCGCGGTGGAGACGGACGGGGAGCGCAACGGCGGATTTCAGCGGCAGATGACGCTGCCCCAGCCCACCTCGCTGACCCACGAGACGGCGGAGGCGGTGCTGGCGCTGTTCCGGCGCCATTGGGGCGGTTTGCCGGTGACCAGACTTATGGTCATGCTCACGGATCTGTCCCCCGATGATACGGATCAATTGACGCTGTTCACCGACCGCACCCGCCTGTACCGGCTGGAGCAGACGCTGGACTCCATCAAGGACCAATACGGCAGCGCCGCCATTGTGCGGGCCTCGTCCTTCCTGGACAGCGGAGTCGCCAAGGAACGGGCCGAGCAGATCGGGGGGCATTACCGATGAGCCGGCTGGACGGAAATGAAAGGTGGAATTCGAAAATGCTGTTGACCGAGCATCAGGAGCAGTATGACCGGCGCCATGAGCCGGCGGGGACCCGGCCTACCGCCGAGGAGTTCACCCTTGTGCGGGATTCGGTGGTGCTGAAGAACATGCAGATAATGGTGGAGCGCAGCCTGGAGGAAATCGGCCTGTCCTCTCACCTCTTCAAGAAGCTGTACACCGCTGTCACCCAGCTGGTGCTGAACCGGATCAGCCGGGAGCTGTATACGCTGCAGCGGGAGATGAAGAAGCGGAACCTGAAGATGACCACCGACGAGCAGGCGGATAACGTGCTGTATTACCGCTTCATCTGCCGGGGCTACGAGGACCGCTTCGGCATCATGCGGGAGGCCCTGCGGGCGGAGATCACGGTCCGGCTGGGCGCCATGGTGACGGAGCTTATGTCGGAGATGAAAGACAAGGCCAATTGAAGGACAGTTATTCTCCAAATTCATAGCAGGCCGTTAAAGAATCCCTCCAATCGACAGTAGTTCTTCCGCTGCCGCTCCCCTTACACTGAAGGTGTAATATGCAACCGGAAGGGAGATAAGGGAGGATGGAAAAGAAGCAAGATCTACTCCGCTTTAAACCGGCGGTCCTTCTGCACGGCGCCGACTATAACCCTGAGCAGTGGCTGGATGAACCGGGCGTGCTGCAGGAGGATATCCGGCTTATGCAGCAGGCGTCCTGCAATGTGATGACCGTGGGCATCTTCGCCTGGTCCGCGCTGGAGAGAG
The DNA here is from genome assembly GCA_023391955.1 of Bacillota bacterium. Lineage (GTDB taxonomy): Bacteria > Bacillota > Bacilli > Paenibacillales > NBRC-103111 > Paenibacillus_AR. The sequence continues at coordinate 8,249 of JAEWAA010000309.1, forward strand.
AGGAGGGTGTTTTCACCTTCGGCTGGCTGGATGAGACCTTGGACCGGCTGGCCGCGGGCGGCCTGAAGGTTTGGCTGGCCACCCCCAGCGGGGCCAGGCCCCCATGGCTCGCGGCCCAATATCCCGAGGTGATGCGGGTGGGCCCGGACCGGGTGCGCCATTTATTCGGCATACGCCACAACCATTGCTACACCTCACCGGTGTACCGGCAAAAGGTTACGGAGATCAACGGACGGCTGGCAGAGCGGTACGCCCGGCATCCGGCGGTGCTGGGGTGGCATGTGTCCAACGAATACGGCGGGGAATGCCATTGCAGTCTGTGCCAGGATGCGTTCCGCCAGTGGCTGCAGGACCGTTACGGCTCCCTGGATGCCCTAAACAAAGCCTGGTGGACCTCCTTCTGGTCCCGCATCTATACAGACTGGCATCAGATCGAATCTCCGGCTCCCCACGGCGAGCACATCCTGCACGGGATGAATCTGGATTGGCGGCGGTTTGTTACCGACCGTACCGTGGATTTCTGCCTCCACGAAATGGCACCGCTGCGTAAGGCCAATCCGGAGCTGCCTGTCACCACCAATATGATGGGGCTGTATGACGGTCTGGATTACCGCCGGTTTGTACCGCATGTGGACGTTCTCTCCTGGGACTCCTATCCCGCTTGGCACGAAAAAACGGATGACAGTGAAGCGGCGCTGGCCGTTTCCTTCCAGCATGACCTGTTCCGTTCCATGAAGGGCCGACCTTTTGTGCTGATGGAAAGCACCCCCAGCACCACCAACTGGCAGCCCGCAAGCAAGCTCAAACGGCCGGGTATGCACCGTTTGTCTTCCCTTCAGGCTGTCGCCCATGGCGCTGATGCGGTGCAGTATTTCCAGTGGCGGAAGAGCCGGGGCGCCAGCGAGAAATTCCACGGCGCTGTGGTGGACCATGCCGGCCGGGAGGATACCCGGGTGTTCCGCGAGGTGGCGGAGCTGGGCTCGGCGCTGAAGAGTCTTGCGGCTGTAGCAGGCGCCGGAACTGAGGCGCAGACCGCCATCCTGTTCGATTGGGACAACAAGTGGGCGGTGGAGAACGCCCAGGGACCGCGCAATGGCGGCCTGCATTATGAGGAGACCCTGTATGCCCACTACCTTCCGTTCTGGCACCATGGTGTTGCCGTGGACGTGGCGGGAGCCGGCTCCGATTTTTCCGCTTACCGGCTGATTGTGGCCCCTATGCTCTATCTGTGCCGGGAAGAGACGGCAGCGAAGCTGGAGCGTTTTGTTGAAGCAGGGGGGATGCTGGTAGTCACCTATTGGTCCGGCATCGTTGGGGAATCTGACCTGTGCCATACGGGAGGATTTCCCGGTCCTCTGCGGAGGCTTCTCGGCATATGGGCGGAGGAGATCGACGGGCTGCAGGACGGAGAGACTAATGCGGTTTCACTGCTGCACGGCAACGAACTTGGACTTTCCGGGGAATACGCCTGCTCCGAGCTGTGCGAGCGGATCCACCCGGAAGGGGCGGAGACGCTGGCCGTCTATAAGGAGGATTTCTATGCGTGTATGCCGGCGCTGACGGTGAACCGGCGGGGACAAGGCAAGGCATATTATCTGGCGGCCCGTATGGAGGCAGCCTTCCATGAAGCCTTTTATGCTGCGCTGATGGATACCGCCGGCCTGCGCCGTGCCACAGGCAGCCGTCTGCCGGACGGCGTCACCGCCCAGGTACGCACCAACGGACGGGAGGAATACGTCTTCCTGATGAACTTCGACAAGGAGAAGCGTCAGGTGGTGCTGGCGGGTCCTGTCTGCCGCGACGCCGAAACGGGTGTGGCGGTGGAAGCGGGCACACTCTGGCTGGACGGTTATGAGGCCCGGGTGCTTAGCCGGCTTCGGCTGTAACGGAACAAAAAGACGCTTACGCGGGAGAAAAGGCCCCTTCGGGCCGGATTCTCCTCAGTAAGCGTCATTTATTACGTTTGCTGCCTGCTAGGCGGGTTTTCCCGGCACATCACTTCAAGCTTTGCGCCTTCAGCCAGGTATCCAGCTGCTTCTGCTGCTCGGCAATGAATTTGTCGATACCGGCGTTTTTCTGGGCTTCGATATACTTGGGCAAATATACCTTGGGGTCGACGGAGCCGGATTGCAGTGCCTTGGCAAACTCCTGGGTTACTGCGGTCAGGTTGGCCATTTCGGTTTTGACGGGCTCGTTATTGAATTTATAGCCGAAAACCGGCGGGCGTTTGGCGGACATGTTCAGCTCCTGTGTTTTGGTCCAGGTGTCGGGAGCCTGCCCTTCCTTCAGGTAGCTGATCAAGGAATTGCCCATAACCCACGCTTCTGCACTATAGCCGCTTTTCTCGATTTTTTTGATCGTATTCTGACCGACCACTTGATAATGCTTTCCTTCGATTCCGTAAGAGAGCATGTTCATCAGCGCCGGATCGGTATTGACCAGCTCCAGTAATTGAAGCGCTTTCTCAGGATGCTTGGATTTGCGGTTGATGGCCGTCATGGTGTCCAATACACCGGTAAATTCCGGTTCGGATATGCGGACATAGACCACTTCGTTGTTGCCGAATTTGGCGAGCTCCTCTACTTCCCCGCCGGGTTTCATCACCGTATCCCAGCCTACGGCTACCTTTCCGGTTTTACGCAAATCCGGCAGGGTGGTCAATGTGGCATCATCGGTATAAATATACCCCTTCTCGTACCAGCGGCGCTGGCGTTCGATGAACGACTTGTATTCCGGTGATTCCACGGTATTGACGATCTTGTAATTGGGATCATTGACGCGGAAGCCTTCCCGTGCAAAACCCCACAGCTTGCCGTAATCGAACATGTTGGTGGAACCGGCAATGGGGATAATGCCCGGCTCATTGGCCTTGATGATTTCCAGCACCGGCTCAATATCGGCCTGCGTTTTGATTTTGGAGACATCGATCTTGTATTTGTCAATAAACCGCTTCTGTATGATAAAACCCTCCGCTTTGGCGGCAACCTGGTAATTGGGAACGGCCCATATCTTGCCTGCCAACATGGTATCCGTCCAGGCCAGCTCGGGCATGGCCGCTTTAAGTTTGGGTGTTTTCTCCAGAAGCGTATCCAGATCCAGATAAGCCCCTTTCAGCACACGGTTGGTATAGTCGCCGCCGCCCCATCTTGCCGTCCACGCCAGATCGAAGCTTTCGCCTGCAGCTAGCATGGTGTTCATTTTCTGGCCATAGGCCGACTCAATAATGGGCATCAGCTTGACCGTGGCGTTGATCTTCGGCTGGATATAGGCATTGACGGCGTTCTGTACGGCCGGAAGATCGGTAGGCATTTCATAAACGATGTAGTACCAGGTAAGCTCTACCGGCTTTTCCTCCACTTTGGTTGATGAGGCGGGAGAGGGGCTGCTGCTGTTTTCCTGGGTACAAGCGGTGGCAGCCAGCATCACAGCCAGGCAGAGCATGATGGTGCGGATCATTGCAAAACTCCATTTTTTCATCTGATGACCTCCCTTAGGGAATCGGTGCTTGATTGGTCAGCCCTTTAAGGAGCCGACAGTTAACCCTTGCACGAAATAACGCTGGAACATCGGGAAGATAAACATCATCGGTCCGACAGCGAGAATGGCCATGGCCATGCGGGCAGACAATGTTGGGAAATTGCTGGTGTCCACATCGACGAAACGGACAAAGTCGCTGTTGGAGGTCAAGTAATTGATATTCTCCATCATACGTACCAGCAGAAGCTGAATGGGGACGAGCTTTTCATTATTGATGTAGAGGAGCGCCGGAAACCAGGAATTCCAATACCCGAAGGATATGAACAGCCCGAGTGTGGCCAACGCCGGTGTGGACAGCGGCAGGATGATCCTGAAGAATATCCGCAGCTCTCGCGCTCCGTCTACCTTGGCCGACTCGATGATCTCCGGAGGCAGCTTGACCAGGAAGCCGCGCATAATGAGAATATTGAAGGGGCTGACGAGAGTAGGGACAATCAGCACCCAGATGGTGTCGCTGAGATGCAGGTATTGCGTAATCAGAATATACGAGGGTACCAGACCGCCATTAAACAGCATGGTAAAAAAGATAAAGAAGGTGGCGTACGGCCCATATGCAAAATTGCGGCGGGAGATCACGTAGCCCAGCATAGCTGTAATCAAAAGAGCCAGGACGGTACCGCAAACGGTAACAAAGGCTGTAACTCCATAAGCCCGCAGCAAAACCAGCGGAGACTCGAAAATATAACTGTAAGCCTTGGTTGTAAACACCTTGGGAATAAAGCTGTACCCAAACTCTGTAATGGCGGTTTCCTCTGTGAAGGAAACGGCAATAACAAGCAGCAGCGGAGCAATCATGCAGACAGCCAGTGCGATGAACAGCGCGTGAATCAGGAATTCTACCGGGTTGAAGGTTTTTTTGGGATGACCGGCGGATGTGTTCACAGGTATCCTCCTTTCTGGAAGTCTACCAAAGCGAATTTTCGTCATTGATTCTGCGGACCACGGAGTTGGCTGCCACTACCAGTACCAGTCCTACAAAGGATTGGAACAGTCCGACTGCCGAGGACATGCCGATATCCCCCAGATCAATTAACGCCCGGTAAACATACGTATCGATGATATCCGTGGTGGAGAAGGTAAGCCCCGAATTTTGCGGGATAAAATAATGAAGCCCGAAATCACCGCGGAAGATATTGCCGATGGAGAGAATAATCAGCACCGCGATTAAGGAGGAAATCATCGGAATCGTAATGCGCGTCGCCATTTGCCACCTGCTGGCCCCGTCCATGCGGGCGGCCTCATAATACTCCTGATTAATCCCGACAATTCCGGCGAAATACACCAGAGTGGAAAACCCGATGTTTTTCCATAGCTGCACCACATTCAGAATATAGGGCCATACCTTGGCCTCCAGATACCACTTATGCTGGGCAATTCCGAACACATCCAGAGCGCGGTTTAAGAATCCCAGCTGGTGGTCCAAAAAGGCATAGGTCAAATAGCTGACGACGACCCATGACAGAAAATAAGGGATGAAGAGAGGCGTCTGGTAAACCTTCAGCCACTTCTTTCCGATCTCATTGAGCAGAACGGCCAACGCCAGTGCAGAGAAGGTCGTCAGGATCAAATAGCCGGATTCATACAGCAGGGTATTTCTCGTAATCCGCCAGGCATGGTTGGACACGAAGAAAAACTCGAAGTTTTTGAGGCCGACCCATTGGCTTCCCCAAATTCCCAGGTCGTAGCGGAAATCCTTAAAGGCAATAACAACCCCGAACATGGGCAGATACGCAA
>JAEWAA010000354.1 GCA_023391955.1 Bacillota bacterium
GCTATAGCCGCCGCCGGACCGATTACCTCCGTTGCCACCGCTATTTCCTCCGCCTTGATAGTCCTCCCGCGGTGCTCCGCCTTCGCCGCGGTTCGCTGATTCCAGGAACCGGACATTGTCGGCAACAACCTCGGTGACATACACCTTGCGTCCTTCGTTATTCTCGTAGTTGCGCACCTGAATGCGCCCTTCTACTGCCGCCAGCCGTCCCTTGCGCAAATAATTGGCACAGGTCTCAGCAAGCTGCCTCCAGGTTACCACCGGAATAAAATCGGCTTCCCGCTCATTCTGGTTGTTGGAAAACGGACGGTCCACGGCCAGGGTAAACTGGGTAACCGCCACACCTTGAGGCGTATAACGAAGCTCCGGATCACGGGTTAAACGGCCAATCAGAATCACACGGTTTAACATTCGAATCCCTCCCAAACATCATCCACGAACAGGCTTAGGCAACGTCATTGACGATGAGGAAACGAATAACCTCATCAGAGATCTTCAGAACGCGGTCAAGCTCAAGTACAACAGCCGGCTCGGCGTTGAAATGAACGAGGACGTAGAAACCGTCACGCATTTTGTTGATCTCATACGCAAGACGACGCTTACCCATCAGATCGCTCTTGGTAATCTCGCCGCCGTTGGATGTAATGATGTTTGCAAACTTCTCAACCGTAGTTTGAACCGCTTCTTGCTCCAGCTCGGAGCGCAGAATGTACATCACTTCATATTTGCGCATGTAAATCACCTCCTTATGGACTATGCGGCTCTCCCATGGGTTATAGAGGCATGTCTCATGCCGGGAGAGCAAGGAGTAACGATGAAACGTAAAGCTCATCAAAACTCGCACCAATATACTATACCAGAACATGCGATCGATTACAAGCCAAATTAAACTTTAGCATTCACGGAAAGCTTTCCCTGTGCCCGGCCGCCGATCAGGCCGATACCCAGCATAATAAAGCCGCCGCCCAGCCATTGCTCCCAACCCAGCGGCTCCTGCAAAAGCCATACCGCTACCAGCATTGAGGTGAGCGGCGCCACGCCGGAGAAGGCTGCCGTCACATAGGGATCGCAGCGCTTCACCCCCCGGTAGAAGAGCGCGTAAGAAACCGCGGTTACGACAAGCCCGTACCAGGCCAGCGCCATCCACTCCCGGACATCGCAGGCCGCAAGCTTCTGCACCGGCTGTTCCGCAATTGCCGGCAGCAGGCTGAACAAGAACGCTGCCGCCGATACCAGGAAGGTCTGCACCATAGGATGCAGCTCCTTATTCCGGACGGCGTCCAGAGACTGCCTCTTTTTGGCCAACAAATTAAATAGGGCTTCGCTTGCCGCCGCACCCAGCACCAGCAGATTGCCTGCCGCATGGCTCCAGGACAAGCTGCCCCCGCCTCCCTGGAGCAGAGCCAAACCCGCTACAGTGCACAGAATGCCCCGGACGGCTCCCTGGTACAGCGGCTCCTTCAACACTAACCGGGCCAAAAGGGCGGTAATGGCCGGTGTGGTGCCCAACAGAACCCCGGCTTCACCGGCGCTGGTCAACGGCAATCCGTAGAGCAGCAGGCAGCGGAAGGCAAACATGCCGAAGAAGGCCTGTAACAGAATCCCCGCCCACTGATCCCGGGGCATTCCCGACACCGCCTGGATGATCCTTCCTCCGTATAAAGGAAACAGCACCGCCAGCATGATGCCCAGACTGGCTGCTTGAATCGTAAACGTACCCAAGTGCTGCCCAAGCAGCCTTCCGGTTATCACCGAAGTGCCCGCCAGCACAAATGCACCTGTTAAATAAGCCTTTCCCCATCCGCTTCCGTTGTCATTCACCTGCATAGTGTCTCCCCCGCCCTGCTTTGTATTTGCTATAATTGTAGGATGTGGGCCTGCATGAAGACAGGTCCAGTCCAGGGTCATAAGGAGGGAGCCAGTTGGTGAAGGAGCATGTATGGGGCATGGAGCTGGACCGCGGCGGCGAGGTCAGCCTGTCCCGGCAGATTTTTGTGGGTATGCGGGAGGCGATTCTGGCGGGCAGACTGTCTCCGGGCGAGGCTCTCCCCTCCACCAGGCTGCTGGCCGGGCAATTGGGCGTGTCGCGGAACACCGTCTGTGACGCCTACGATATGCTGCTGGCAGAGGGGTTTTTGGTCAGCAGGCAGGGCGCCCCCACTCGTGTGGCGGAGGGATTGGCCGTACAAGGTTCGGCGGGCAGCCGTTCCGCCGGTGGGTCCGGTCTCCCCCCAGCCCCGGCGGCTTCCCCCTCCTATCCGCTGGTTGCCCATGATTTCCAGACGGGGCGGCCGGATCTCCGTGTATTTCCGTGGGGGCTGTGGTCCCGCATGGTCAAGGAAGCCGGAGAAAACCTGCCGCCCTCCGCACGCGGTTATGGCGAGGCCCAGGGATACGCTCCACTGCGCAGGGAAATTGCCGCCTGGCTGTTCCGCAGCAGAGGGATGCGGGTGGAGGAGACCGATATCTTTATTACGGCTGGCGCCACCCAAGCCCTGCATCTTCTCGCTGAGCTGCTGCCCCGCAAAGAGGGAGACCTGTTCGCGTTGGAGAGTCCCTCCCATCCGGCTGCCTATGCCATTGGGGCAAACCGGGGCTTCTCCCCGTTGTGGCTGCCGGTGGACGGGCATGGCGCCCTGATAGAGCCGTTGAGCGGCCAGAATGTGTCTGCCGTGTATGTGACTCCCTCCCACCAGTTTCCTCTGGGAGGCATCCTGCCCGCACCCCGGCGTGCAGCGTTAATCCGCATGGCTGAAGCCCAAGGCTTCTATATAATCGAGGACGATTATGACAGCGAATACCGGTATACCGGCGCGCCAATAAACCCGCTGTATACCTTGGATCAAGGCGCGGGCCGGGTCATCTATGTGGGCAGCTTCAGCAAAACCATGTTTCCTGCACTCCGCTTAGGCTTCGCCATTGTCCCTCCGGCGCTGCAGAAGGCATGGCGGACCCGGCGGACCTATCTGGATGTGCAGAGTCCGGTGTTGGAGCAGGCGGGGCTGGCCCTGTTCCTCCAGACCCGCAGCTGGGACAAGCATAACCGGCGGATGAAGCGCCTCTACGGGCAGAAGCGGGAAGTCCTTCTTGCGGCCATCAGTCAGCATTTCGCCGGTGCGGCCGTGCCTTGGGGAGATGCGGCTGGCCTCCATCTGGCCCTGCAGTTCCCAGGCCAAACCTTCGGGGAGGAGTTTATCCGCGGCTCCCGCCAAGCCGGCATCCGGATCAATCCCGTCTCCGCCTACTGCCCAGGTCAAGGGGAGCATGCCGACAAGCTGCTGTTAGGCTACGGCCACCTGATTCCCCGGGAGATACAGGACGGCATAGCCGCGCTGGCCTCTTTTATGACCGGTTATTAAACAACCATGTCCTTTTCATAACGGGCAAACATATCTCCACGGTTTTGTTAATGGTCCGGACAACCTCCTCAAAATCAAGAATCTCAAGAGGTTCGTCTTTGACCGAAGCCGCATTCTTGAAATCCCCCTCCAGTTCACTGATCAACGAAACCAGATTCTCCACAGGGATTTCATCCACTTCAATATAGTTTGCCCCGCGGAGCTCTTTCAGCTTAAGCGGGTAATGGTCGATCAGCTTCCCATTCAGCCGCCAAAAATCACGGTAATATTGCCTCTTCGCTTCCTGCTTGATTTCAGCGGGCAGCCATTTGATTTTTTTAAAATAAACATCCGCCAACCAGATGGAATCGGAAACCAGATGGACATAATAGCCCAGATGAAACGGATCCTTTTCTACCGCCAAATACTTTTGGTAAAATGCCCGGTGATCCACATAGCTGATACCCTTGGCATCATTCTTCATAAAGTGAGAGTATTTTTTTCAACTCGCTGCTGCTAAGCTGATGGGCGTCTGGAGCAAGGTTTCCCAATACAAAAGCATCATTCTGATATCCCAGTTCCCGTCCGATCAAAGTGGCAATGGCATAATGCATAACTCTGGAGCCGATTTCCCCCACTCCCTCCGGTTATCCGTCATCCCCTAAACCTCGGCCAGCCTCGCTGCCGCTTCCTCTTCCGTGGACAGGAAAAAAACATCCTTCCCGTGGTTGCTCTCGTATATGAAGTCCCGCAGGCTTTTGCTGGTGTAGACGGAGAAATCCCCGACAATCGCCAGCTTCACCTGGTAGTTCGTAAATTTCTGCAGAATTTCACCCGCCAGCTTGGTCTTCAAGTCAAAGAACTCCTCGCAGATAGCCGCTTTGTCCAGGATCATCCGGTCTGCTCCAGTTTCGTAGCGCACGGTTGCCATCAAATCCAAAGCAGATTGGACATCCGTAATCAATATTTCCTCATGCACAACCCGTACAATGGTTTTTCCGTTTTGCTCTAACGTCGTTATCTTCATAATAATCCTCTTTTCTGGCATTTCCATTTATTGTTCGTTATACGCTTGAAAATGTCAATAACCTTCCTCCGCCTGAAATTGGCTGCTCCCCCCCATCATGACTCCTCTTCCTCCGGTCCATACTACAGGTGGAGGTGATGGACATGGGTGAACGTTCCCGCTACACAGTGGGCCAAAAAGCCCCCAACGACGGCGAATATATGGAAATCGGCGATCATGCGGTTCATATGAGCATTAACAATCCGAAGCATATCTATCTCAAAAAAGGGGAGCACTTCCCGGAAAACACCAACGATGACCGGGTATGGGTCAAGAAGGACCATGCGGTAACCCACTAAGCCAAGCAAGGGGCTGTCCGAAAATTTCGTCCAGGTAAATACCGATTCAGCAGGAGCCACCGGGAGGGAGCTTCGGAGTTGGTACCCTGTGACGGATTGGATAGTCCCTTTTTTTTTGCATCTGAACTGTTGTTCGAGAGCTTACGGACGGAGCGCATTGTTGTAACGGAACTTAGAGACTCTTAGCCGGAACAATACGGCCAATTTAGAACGTAACGGAACTCAGCGGCTCTTACAGCTCCATTTGTCTGCTTTTCTCCCACTCCAATGCCTCTAAGAGTCGGAGAGTTCCGTTAAAAAATCGCAAAGGGTATTTTTGCCGTTTAAGCGTCGCTGAGTTCCGTTAAACCTTCACGCACCCCAGACACCCAGACAAAACATGTCTGAATCCTCCAAGAGAGCCTTTTCCAGAAGGGAGTGTACGCTTGCTGAATATGGACTATTAAACCGGTCACCCCTGCGCCAGCTGCTCCTTGCGGTATTGGCTTGGCGTTTGCCCGAAGTGCTTGCGGAAGGTTTTGGCGAAATAGTTTTCGTTGGGGAATCCCACCGACCGACCGATTTCGGCTACCGGCTGGCTGGTGTGCGCCAGCAGCTCCTTGGCTTTGTCCAGCCGCAGCGTCTGTACATAATTGATCAGGGAATCGTTGGTTTTCTGCCGGAACAGTCTGCTGAGATAATGCTCCTCCATCCGGACCATGGTGGCCATTGCCTTCAGACTGATATTCCGGTTGTAGTGCTGGCGGCAGTATTCGAGAATCCGGTTGATCTCCGGGTGATCCGTCAGCTTCACCTTTGTGCGGGCCATGGCTGCCGCCCATTCCGCTTGAAGGGCGCTTAGGGCCGCCAGCAGCTCTGCGTGGCTGCGGCAATTACGCAGTAGCCCGCCGCCGTTATTGGCCACCTCCACATGCCCTGCAATCCCTGCAAACATATGGCTTAACCGCCCCGCGGCTTCACGGACGGCCTCCACCGGAACCCGCTTTTTCTCCATGTGGTGCCAATACCCCTGCAGCAGCTCATCCACTGTCTTTACCTGCAGCTCTTCGAAGGCGGCAATAATCCGCCTTTCGGTTTCCCAGGACGGGACAACCGCCGCCCCCTCCTGCTGCTGATCAGCCTGACGGCTGTGACCGCTCATCAACTC
>JAEWAA010000051.1 GCA_023391955.1 Bacillota bacterium
GGATTATGGGGCGGACTTGCATCCTGGTGCGGGTTTACCTTGCCCTCTGCGCTAGCATTAATGATGTTTGCCTATGTGCTGAACAACTATGATGTTGGCAGCGCCGGTTGGCTGCATGGACTGATGATTGTGGCGGTTGCTGTAGTAGCACAGGCCGTGTGGGGTATGGCCCGCTCCCTTGCGCCGGACCGGACCCGGGGAAGCATTGCATTCGTGACGGCCATCCTATCCTTGTTATGGACCTCCCCATATAGCCAACTTGTCCTTATCGCAGCCGCCGGATTATTCGGCCGGTTCTTTCTGGGAAAATCAGAGATTCCGGAAGCTCCGCGGCTGGGCATTCCCCTTAGCAGACGTGTGGCGGCTGCCGCTTGGATTTTATTCTTCGGGCTGCTGGCCGGTTTGCCTCTGCTCAGGCAAGGGATTCAATCGCATTTCTTGGCTGTGTTTGACAGCTTCTACCGGGTAGGCTCGTTGGTCTTCGGGGGCGGGCATGTTGTGCTGCCTATGCTGCAATCCGAAGTGGTGCAAGCGGGATGGATGACCGATTCCCAGTTTCTTGCGGGTTATGGAGCGGCCCAAGCGGTACCCGGGCCCTTGTTCACCTTCTCCGCGTACTTGGGCACTGTTTTGAACGGCTGGTTAGGCGGGCTTATTGCCCTTGCCGCTATGTTTTTGCCGTCCTTCCTATTGGTCACCGGCTCTCTGCCGTTTTGGGAAACCATCCGCAGCCGCTCCCATTTTCAATCCGCGCTTAAGGGCATTAACGCCGCAGTTGTAGGCATCCTGCTGGCCGCCTTGTACAATCCCGTTTGGACTAGCGCCGTCCATACGCCACTTGATTTTGGCCTGGCTTTGTTGGCATTCGGCCTGCTCATGCTGTGGAAGCTTCCCCCGTGGGTTGTGGTCCTGCTGTCGGCAGCTGCCGGGCAACTAACATCTGTGTTCTTCTGATTCTCCCCCTCTATTTACCGCACTATCACCGGCTGCAGCTGCAGCAGATCACATACGCGGGAGGAAGATTCCTTATTTCCCTGGAGACTTCAATCTTCTTGAAGTAGGCTTGAAACAGCCCTTGTTTGGTCAGTGAATATTGAAAGCTCACAAACCTTCCACCGTGGATTAAATGCTTCTTGGTCTGATGCAGAATGCTTGTTGCCTCATGAATGGACATATTGGTGAGCGGCACGCTGGAAACCGCATAATCTATCCAGGGGATATTATGCGTTTCCATATATTGACCGACAGACTTAGCCGAATCGTGGATAATGTAAAGGTTGGGCTCATGCCCAAATTTCTTTTGCAACAGCTCATAAAACTCCTTATTGCTTTCGAAAAGCAGCACAACGGTATCCTGCTTTCTTGCTTTTAGCAGATATCCGGTAAAGGCCCCTGTTCCGGGGCCATATTCCACCAAGTAGCGGGCATTCTCAAAATCTATCTTTGCCATCATTCTCTGTACCAAATATTTGGAGCTGGGGAGCAGGGCCCCTACAGTTCGAGGACGTTTCAGGTATTGTCTCATGAACGACAACAGCTCCGATCCCATCATAAGAACCTCCCCATTTATTGAACACTTGCCTTAGCGGCAAACTGGCTGTTGTACAGCTCTTCATAGAAGCCTTTTTGGGACATAAGCTCCAGGTGGTTCCCCTGCTCGATAATGGTCCCGTCCTTCATAACCAGAATCCGGTCCGCATCCCGGATGGTGGACAGCCGGTGGGCAATTACGAAGCTGGTCCGCCCCTGCATCAGACGCTTCATCGCCTTTTGGATCTCCGCCTCTGTCCGGGTATCCACACTGGAGGTTGCTTCGTCCAGAATCAGAATGGCCAGTTTGGCCAGAATGGCTCTTGCAATGGTCAGCAATTGGCGCTGCCCCTGGGACAGGTTACTGCCGTCCTCATCCAGCATTGTCCGGTAGCCCTGGGGCAGAGTTTGGATAAAATGATGTACCCGGGCCGCCTTCGCCGCCTCCATAATCTCCTCTTGGGTGGCATTCGGATCTCCGTATGCGATATTATCCTGGACAGTTCCGTGGAACAGCCAGGTATCCTGCAGCACCATTCCGAACATTCTTCTCAGATGCCCCCGGTTCAGCCGGCTGATATCATATCCGTCCACGGTAATCCGCCCTCCCTGAAGCTCATAAAACCGCATCAGCAAATTGATCAGGGTGGTTTTGCCTGCGCCGGTAGGTCCCACGATGGCCACCGTTTCTCCCGCATTCAGGGACAGTTGGATATCCTTCATCAGAAGGGCGTCTTCATGGTAACCGAAGCTGACATGCTGGAAATCCACCTTGCCCTTGGGCTTCACAATCGCGCTGTTGCCGGCGGAATCCGCCACTTCCTCCGGGGCATCAAGCAGATCAAAAACCCGTTCTGCCGAAGCCACCGCAGACTGCATCATACTTATCACATAAGCGGCAGGCTCAAGACACATATCCACATATTGAATAAAGGCTTGGATACGGCCAAGAGATAACGTACCGTTGACGGCAAAAATACCCCCGAGGACCGCTACAGCAACATAACCGGTTTTGCCCAGAATCTTAACGAACGGAGAAACCGCATAAACCGAAAACTGCGCTCTCCAACTGGTCTTTACAAGCTGTCCGTTCACCTCCCGGAAAGCCGCCATGGAAGCCTCTTCTCTGTTAAAGGCCTTCACCAGGCCATACCGGTAAAGGTTTCTTCAATCACACCGTTGAGGCTGCCCAGTATCTGTTGGTTAGCCGCATAACGTTTTTCGATTTTGGGGGAGAGTTTCCCGGTCACAAACAAGGAAGCGGATAAAACCGTAATAATGATAAGGGTCAGCGTAGGGCTGATGGTCATCATAATCACCACAGCAGCCACAATGGTTATCACAGCGTTGATGAATTGCATCAAGCCTTCCTGGAGGCTGTCGCCTACCCGCTCCAGATCATTGGTGGCCCGGCTGAGCATATCCCCTTTGGGAAGGGAGTCATAATAATGCAGGGGCAAGCGGCTCAGCTTGAGGCTGATCTCCTGCCGCAGCGTCAGGGTAAGGGTTTGGGAGACACCCGCCTTGAAGTATTGGGCGATATATGTGAACACGGAGCTGAACAGGTACAGCAAACCCAAAACCATCAGGATTCTGCCAATATCCCCGGCTAATGCGGAAAAAGGCGTTTGGCTCTGAATGCCTCTGAACAGGATATCGATGGCTTGCCCCACTACCAACGGAGCGGCAATCATCAATCCGCAGCTTATCATCATCGAAAGAAGAATCACGAAAAACTTCGCCTTTTGCTTGAACAAATACCGGAGCAGTCTTTTGGTGGTCAGCTTGGGGTTCCGTGCTTTCTCCACCAAATATTCATCCAGCCCGCCGTCATTCTGAAGCTCAGCCTGGCTCAAATA
>JAEWAA010000511.1 GCA_023391955.1 Bacillota bacterium
TCCATGTGGTATAATTTTTCCCAATGATTGATGTTTAACGTTCCCTTCGTAAGATGGATGGCTAGAAAGCAGCAATTTTCGTCCTTTTCATTGTTGGCCATATCGTACCATTCAGAAAACGCTGTACGGAGCTTGGTTCTTAATTCGGCATTTTTGGGATCAAGCACCCACCCCAGGTTCTCTGCTATTCCATTTGCGGTAAACATCTCTAAACAACCTGCGACCGAAACCTCCGAGTTGTGCGCGATTTGCTGCATTTTGTTTGATTTCCCAGAGGTAACCACATAAAATGTGCCGTCCTCGTAATAGGCGTCCACACTGCGGACAACCGGGCGCTGCATTCCGTTGGCTCCTGGCTCCCGCGCAATCGTCGCAAGGGAAATTACATTATCTTTGCCATGGCCGAACTTTTCTTCAACTAACTTTAACCCTTCTTCATAATTGCTCATTGAATCCCCTCCAGCATTTATTCTCGTATGGGTAGTTCTTATTCCTCTAACGACAACAACGCCCCGATCGCTCCGCTGTACTCCCCGTTATCCAACAGGATGGGCGTTCCGCCCCGCAGGATGGTGTAATCCACCACGACCTTCTTCAGCAGATCATTCCCGATGAAGGATGACCCGATATACACCACGGAGGAAACGCCATATTGCAAGGCTGCGTGTACACTCACGGTTGTGACGGTTTCTCCAACCAGCCCTATAACGGAGGCCAAGAGATCGGATGGATTCAACTCCTCGGGAGAATGGGGAATATGGCCGAAATTACTCGCCGTCAAATCGCCGGGAATCGGCGGCACCGCTCCTTCATAAATATGGCTGACCTTGAGATCCACCTTCTCGCGCAATCCGTGGGGAGCCTCCTGGACAATCTCGCTGAACTCCCCTGCTCCGGTCAGGAGCTTGGATAATCCCAGCATCGTTCCTCCCCCGACTCCAGTTCCGCCGATCCGGAAGTGCTCCTCCGGTTTTACAATATGTATGGATGTGCCGGTTCCCACATTGGTCAGCACGAATTCGGGAGGGGCGTTCTCCGTATCCTGCAGCAGCCGGAGCACACCCTTGCAGGTGGCTTCGAACTCTACAATTTGCGTGACGTTTTGCTCCAGGCGCTTTTGGAGCACCTCGCTTTTCCCGCCTGTGACACAATACTCCGCCCGGGGAAAATGCTGCTTCAGCCAATCCACGGCCTTCGCCATCTGCCTGGTCGGAAACTTAACCAACTCCAACTTCCCTTGATCTATGTAGGCAATCTTAATCAGCGTTCCACCGGCATCAATTCCAATCTGAGTTAAAGCATTCAAGATAGATCCCTCCTGGTGTCATAGAAGCTCCGGAGCCGCGGCGCTCTAATAACGCTCCGAATCTATTACAACTATAAACCAGTCATATCCGAAATGGTAGCTCAAATATACATGAATTTGGAAATTTTAACCCCGAAAACGGTTACGACTTGGCATGTTGCAAAATCCAATGAACTGCATGCAATACATCATTGGCAATAAAATCTGGCTCCGTCTCCGCCCATTTCGCCCTAAATTTTGTTAAAGAGCCCTCCCCCCAACCGGTACGGACCAGAATTTTGGTGGCACCAACAGCGTGTGCAGCCAGCATATCGGTATCCCCTACGTCACCGATCACGACACATTTCGTTAGATCGAGACTGTGTTGCCGGGCTGCATCAAGCAGCATTCCCGGCTTTGGCTTGCGGCAATTGCATGTTTCTTCATGCGGACATATGTAGGCCTGGTCAAATCCAAATTGCCGAAACTGTTCCTCAAAATCGGCAACTGTCGCTTCTCCCCGGGATATTCGGTATTGATTGGTAACGGCAAATACCGGGATAGTATTGACTTTTAGCAGATGGATGGCTTCTTGAGCCATGGGATACAACGCAAAATCTCTGGGGTGGATAAAATGCCCTGTCCCTCCAATTGTTCCATCCCGGTCCATAAACACGGCTTGAATATCCAACTTTCCTTCGCTCATCGACGCTTAACCTCCTCAGAGATCTACGACAGTCTATGGTTGAATTATTGGTTTGACTGTGACTTGATTGGAATCGCCCAATAGATATCCTTGAATAAAATATTGGTGTCTTTCATAGCGGTCCGTAATTTTCATATTACCTGATGTTATTTCAAATTGATCGGCTTCATTATCGTTGACAATCCCGCACATGACCAGATAACCGCGAATCATGGTGGACCGCAAACCTTTATTATGGACACTGCCTTTCATTTTGAATCCCAACTGTCCGCTATTTAAAAGCTTGTAACGGTCCTTGTCCTTCATATAGATAACGCAGTTATTGGACTGTCCGGTTTTCTTGTACTCATAAGAATACAGGTAGACCAGCATGTCCCCGATCTGCTTGCTTGTTTCGATTCGAACATCCGCGACATTCCTTTTCCCGCCTGCACTCTCATAGATCCGGCTGACAATATCGTCGGGAATATCCTCCAACGCGTAGGTGCGTTCTCCCATGTTCATTTTGATGACCAAAAGTACCAAAGCCAAGAAAATGAAGGCGTAGCCCAGTATGAACCGTGTGTCGAGTTTTGTGGTCCGGTTCAATTTATTCATCATCGTGCTCCAATTTCGTTTACCCTCCTGGACTAAGTATTGAAAAATGTAATCTTTTCTTTTTCCATAAGCTTAATTTTATAGGTTTTATGCAGGTACCGTCCAATGGTAATACCTTGATTATTTCTGCACTCTCTGCACACCTCTTTGAAACATGTATATTTGATTATCACACTTCCCTCAAGTTTCCAATAATAGCTAAGTCCAAATAAGGTTACACCTGATAGGAACGCCAAGATAAAGACGAATTGCTGAAGACTTACCCCCATAAATAAATGAAACAGCCCCGTAAGAGCCAAAACTATTAAAACAGAATAAAAAAGATGTTTCCTATGATGAAAATACATGGCTATCTCACTACCTCGACAGAGTTAAATGATACGTCCACTTTATCCTAACCTGCGCTCGAAAGCTCCTTCGACATGATAATGTCCCTTCCAAACTCCTCCGACTCGATCACCTGTACCACTCTATAACCAAGCTTCTCATAGAAGCCTTGTCCCGTAATGCTGCTTGGAAGTTTGAGCTGAGTGACTCCGGATTGCAGCGCAACAGTTTCTATATACTGAATAAGCTTTCGCCCAATCCCGGAACGATGGTGCTGCACTTCCACAAAAACAGTGTAAATCGTGTCCTGATCCAGACTGGCAGTGCCGACTATTTCAGAATCTTTGACAATCACATAGACGTTTCGTGTTGTAGAAATTTCGGTTATGTATGCCGGGGTAAAAAGTCTGCACATATGGTTTATAATCTCTTCAGGATAGTCCCGGCTGTTAACAAGCCGTAAGTTCTTATGGATGATGTGCGTTACAGCCACACAGTCCTCATCCTTCATTAATCTGATATCCAAATGATCGTTCAAGGGTTCACCTCATCTCTTTTAACACCCCTATAATTAAATCCAGAGAAGATTAATCTAGCATTTTACCCTAGTATAAGCCAACGGCAATAAATCCCTAATACCCACTTTCACAATATTATTGTTCATATCATTCAAAATCACCTTCACATCCGGACAATAATCCAGTAACATCTGCCTGCAGTTCCCGCAAGGCGGGACTAAGCTATTAAGAGCTTTTTCATGAACAGCAACGATAGTATCAAATTCACGTTCTCCTGCAGTAATGGCCGTGCCAATGCTGATAAATTCTGCGCATGACCCATGAATTCCATCACAATTCACACCAGTGTATGTATTGCCACTTTTGCACCGGATGGCAGAACCTACGGTGTGATGATAAACCCCATCATCGAAATTACGCTCCAAAGCCTCAAGTGCTGCATGAATCAAATCTTTATCCTGTTCTGTCACTTCGTAAAATTGCATGGCTAATCCTCTTTTCAGTTATCTCTAATCCACTTCCATCTCCTGCATCCTCACCAAACCCTCATCCT
Organism: Bacillota bacterium; assembly: GCA_023391955.1. Taxonomy (GTDB): domain Bacteria; phylum Bacillota; class Bacilli; order Paenibacillales; family NBRC-103111; genus Paenibacillus_AR. The sequence goes on from JAEWAA010000511.1 coordinate 3,987, forward strand.
GATATTGAAAATGCATGATATACGGCATACGGTCAACGATGCTCCAGAATTGCTCGTAACCAAAGCTTGTATCATAGTAGTTGATCATGGTCCCCAATGCGGTGCCATGTGTTCCTACGACAATATTCAAACCTTCATTTTCTTTCTTAAGCTGCAAAAGCGCCTTGATGTTTCTGTCCTGTACCTCTCTTAATGACTCCCCGCCCTCCAGCTTATAGCTAAAATCCGCCCACTGCTTTTTGCTGAATGCTTGGAAATCGTCAACCCATCCGCCCACCGCACGCTCACGAAACTCATCTATCTGGCAGATGGATAGCTTTTGACTTTCTGCAAAGTGCTGCACGGTCTGCACCGTCCTGAGATAGGGGCTGGAGAAGATTTTGCTTATATTCATGCTCATAAGGGTCTCACTGACCCGTTTTGCATCCTCCAAACCCTGGGGAGTCAACGGGCGAATGGCATCTTCGCGAATGCGGGTGTCCGATTGAGCATGCCTCACCATAAAAATGTTGGTTAACACCGGTCCATCCCCTCTCTATGATGTCGGTATGATGCTATTCGGTGGCTCATTACCGACAACCGGAGCGCTAACGGAAATGAGAGCCGTTATTCCGCTGAAAAGCCACCTTTTTCATTTCTAACGGAAGTGAGCGCTCTTATTGCAGGCTTTTCTGGCCCAAACCAGCTGCCTGAGCCCAAATAGCGGCCGTGGCCGCCGTTAGAATCCGGGAGGGCCCGATTTCGAGCAAATAGCGTCTCTCACCGCCGTTAGCGCATGCGCCACCCCGCCCGCCTGAAACGTACCAGCGAACGCACAGCCCTGAACGCCCCATAGCCACAGTTCATTGGCTTTTCATACCAATAGTCCACCTCAGTATACAGGCATAACCATTTTTTGCATATGAAAAATAAGAAAAACCGCTCATTCCCGAAAGGAATAAGCGGCCCCATACTTAATGCTAATCTAACAACTCCCAACCCTTAAACACTCCGGATAATCCCCCCGTCGATAGTATGCTCCGCGCCAATGATGTAAGAGGCCCGGTCGGATACCAGGAATGCAACCAACTCGGCTACCTCCTCCGGTCTAGCAGTGCGGCCAATAGGAATGCCTCCCAGGGAGTCCATCAAATTCTGCCGCGCGTCCTCATAACCGGTTCCCAGCCTTTCGGCCATCCGGTGGATCAGCCTTTCGGCGGCCTTCGTTTCGGTGAAGCCGGGGGCCACCGTATTCACACGGATCCCCTTGGGTGCCAGCTCGGTGGCCAGCCCCTTGCTATAGTTGGCCAGCGCCGCTTTCGCCGCTGAATAGGCCATAGTATTTTCACCGGGCAGCCGCCGTTGGATAGACGTAATATGAACAATCACTCCGCTCCCCTGTTGGAGCATGGCCGGAAGCAGCCCCCGGTCCAGACGGACCGCTGCGAACAAATTCGTCTCAAACGCCAGTTGCCAATCCCCATCGCTTTGGGCCAACACACCGCCGGTTGGGGCAGAGGAGCCGCCTACGTTATTGACCAGAATGTCTATCCCGCCAAAATGCTCCAAAACACCATTTACCAACCGGGTTGTTCCTTCAGGGGTGCTGATATCCGCCGGAATAAACAGCTCCGCTGCCCCCGGCTCCTCCGGTGTTCGTCTTGCAGTTGTGGCAACCTTCGCTCCAGCATCAGCAAGTCGCCTTACAACCGCTTCGCCGATACCGCCGCCCGTGCCACCTGTGACCAGAACCCGTTTACCCGCCAGCTCCTTATCATATCCTGACTTTACCATATTCATTTCCGTCATCTGCTCCTCACCCTTTTTCAGGTACTATGGCTTTTTTCCTCACCATGGTTCCCATTATACGGGTCGTAACTTGACGGCATTGTGTCAGGTTATCTTAGAATAGCTCTCCAGCATCTTCATAATGGCCGCTTGGAGGCTGCTTCGGATGTGCAGCGGGGCTAACACCTCCAGCTCCGCGCCGAAGGATAAAAGATAGTGGAGCAGCCAGCTGCTTTCGGGCAGGGAGGTCTCCACAGTACAGGAGCCGTCCTCATGCCGGGTAATCTGCTTCTCCTTAAATTCATCATAAACCCGGTAGGTGCCCCGGGGCGAAAACTTCAACTTCAGGTCAACCCATTGTTGCGTTGGCTTGGACGGTTCCAGTTCACGCAGGTCCTCCGGCGGCCTCACCGGAAAACTCACCTCGGTTACTTCGATATCCGACATACGGGAAAGCTTAAAGGTCCGAAGCTCCTCCTTGGCCAAACAGAAGCCCTGAAGATACCATGCGTTTATTTTAAAAATCAGCTTCATCGGCTCTACCCTCCGCCTGCTTTTGTCCCCGGAGGTGTTCACATAACCAAATTCAATGATCCTGCGGCTCAAAATTGCGTTTTTGAGAATGGTAAAGGGTTCCGGCTTCCTTTTGTCACTTCCCCAAGGCGCCAAATCCACTTCAATCCAGCTTTCCGCATTTTTATGGAATAACCCGCTCAGCTTGGAAAGCACACGCTCTGCATCGGAATGCTGCGCCGCCATCAGGCTTTGCAGGGCGAACAAAACTTCCTTTTGCTCCGTATCCGACAGGATGGACTTGTTCAGCATATAATGCTCCATCAGCCTAATCCCGCCGCCCTTGCCTTGACTGGCATACACAGGAATCCCCGCCGCGGATAGGGTTTCGATATCCCGGTATATGGTCCTGACGGAAACCTCAAAGTGCTCCGCCAGCTCCTTGGCTGTGATGATCCTCCGGTCCAGCAGAAGATATACGATTTCGAACAGTCGGCTGATCTGCATCCCCATCACCTCAAGTGCATTTTATCTCATATAACCTGACATCTGCATGTCGAGTTAAAGAATTACAATCAAATTCCTCAAATTAGGAAAATCTTAATGATTTATGAAGGAAAAAATCATAACTCCACTGGATTTAATTGATATAATTAGGAAATATCCGGTATGAATGACAATCGACGAAAGGAAGGATTCGCGTTGAAAGACTTGTTAGGCTATATCATTCTGGGTTTAATGCTGATTGGTGTTGCAGCTGTATTGTACATCCCCTTCTATTTATGGCTGAGGAATCGGATTCCATTAATCAGACAGCTTCATTATCTAGGATTGGCAGGCATCCTCTTCGTGATTGCATGTGCGACTTTGCTTTTGGATATCGTGGATGGTTTACGAATGGGTCAATTATTTCATCCTCCGGTCAAAATGGTGAATGTCATTCCTTTCAACTGGCGCCATGAAACGTGGACGATGGGATCGGGAAAAATGATAACACAGATTGTGGCCAACATCCTTATGTTCGTGCCTCTTGGCTTTTTGCTCCCAGTCGTGTTCCCTAAATTGCGCCGTTGTATAATAACGTTAGCCTGTATATTGCTGACCTCCTTGAGCATTGAAATACTCCAATATTATATTGGCCGATCTGCAGATATCGATGATTTGATCCAGAATTTCACCGGTGGAGCCATCGGCTATCTATTATTTTACATCCTGTCACTTGTATTCAGGCCAACCCGATTCTGGCAGAAGGCATTGGGCTCAATAAGATAGATAAGCAAAAGCCGCTTATTCCACATGGGATTAAGCGGCCGTCTTTGGGTATAACCAAGTATTTTAGAGCGCGTATATGTCGAAGGCGGATGCCCCCGTAACCTCCTCCGGTTTGTCCATGGGAAAATGAACAGTCAGCCGGTTCACCTTGAAGGCGGCCGTATTGGCGAACATACTGGCCCTTAACGTGAAATTATAGGAGCCCCGCTCCTCTTCGTTGTAGAAGGTATACACCAGTTTATTTGGGCCCGCCATGGAGGAGTCCACCGTTTTTCTCCCCAGCCGTTCCGGATTCGACTCCGCATCCAGATAGAAGCTGATTTCATCCCCTTCGGACGGATTCATCCATTCGTAATCCATGGTGATGGTCACATATGACCGGGCCGGCAGGGTCAGATACTGCCCCCCTGTAATGGAGAAATAATCCCCCCACCCTGCGTCGTATGACTTGTCACTGATAATCACCAGCTCCTGATAGGGATCAATGATGGACTGGTTGAGATATTGTTTGTACATGGTCAAGCTCTGCTTCATCGTATTGTCCGTCACCCGGGTGCGGGTATACTCCTTGGAGAAAAGCTGGCCGTTCCGGGAATGGATGGCATAAAGCCGGTTGCGGTTATCCAACTGGAACACCTCCCCCTTGGCAGCCATATAAAATACATCCCCGCTGTAATGGCTGGCGAACAGGACCGGCTCCTCCTTTTGGTAGGAACGGAAAATGCTTCGGCCAACGGCCTCCGATTCCGTCTCCTGATCCACATAATCCAGGATGGAGCCCTTCAGGTCCTTCAACCCGTAAGCCCCGTCATTGACAATCTCGCCTGTGAAGGTGGGGGAATAGACCAGGCACAAGCCCCAGTTGGAGCCATACGGCTGGCCGGCCACGCCATGAGACTCATCCGAGGTGAAAATCACCATCGTGTCCTTGCCCACATCCGAGGTCTGCAGATACTCGATAAACCGGGACAGAGATTCGTCCAGGTAACGGACGGAGGCCTCCTTCCGGTCCGGAACCTTCGCTTCCAGCTCCGTCGGAATGGCATACGGGTGATGGGTCCCCACCGTCAGCAGGGTGGCAAACCACGGGTCATCTCCTTCGTTCAGCTTTTCCAGATAGGCGGGAACCTGCTCGAAGAATGCTCCGTCATCCACTCCCCAGCCGAAGGAAATCTTCGAGGTAAAACCCTCCGAGCCGATAATGGTATCAAACCCGGCCGTGCTCATAAATTGGTCCTTGGACATATAATCCAGCGGTGCCGCTTGAATAAACGCTGTTTGGTAGCCCCGCGCCTTAAGCTCCTGGGGGAGCATACTCACACTCTGCGGATTCTGGATATATTCGTAGGCATCCGGCGTGGAAGCGTCCAGCTTGGGATACCCGCCGCTCAGCAGGGAATACAGTCCCCGGATAGTCTGATTGTTATGGGTCAGGAAATTGGGCACCAATAGCGTTTGGTCCCGAATCCGCTCCAGACTGGTCAGGCTTACCTTGTGATCCGCGGCAAAATACTGTTGGTTCGCTTCCAGATAGGCTCCGGGAATCCCTTCCATAGCCACGATCAGGATATTCTTCGGCTGGGCAGCATCAGCAGGCAGCAGGTACGCCCCGTCCTTGATCTGCGAAACCCCGTTGATTTGGCTGTCGATGTCACTGGGGAAATTCGAGAATACCATCTCCTTCTGATAAAAAAGGTCCACCATGCCGTTATGGAGGGAGGCTTGGGTAAAGCTGACCCGTTCCCAGTTATTGCCCATCAGGAAGATAAGCCCGGTCTCCGCTGTAAGCAAAACAACCGCATATAATAGAAGCTGCCGAAGCGAGATCCGGTAGGAACGGAAGGCGATTTTCCGCCGGTCCACTGACAGAATCATGAACACAAGGCTTGCCAGAAGCACTGCACTGTATACCGGGAAGCTCAAATGGGAAAAGGTCCCCTGCACAAATTGGGCATCCGCGGCCTGGAACAGGTCCCGGAGATTAATCACATCCCCCATGGCGTAGATGTACTCCATATTGGCCAGAAACAACAGCAGCATGGGAATGGTCAGCACATAAGGAAGCACCCGGTTCACTTTCTTGGTGACATACGTCAATGCCATGATAAACAGTCCGAACAGGACATCCGACCCGATGGCCATAAGCAGATTTCCATTCAAATGAAGCAGCTGGCTTTCGCGCAGCAACAGAAACCGCCCGGCAGCCAAAACGACGACGAACAACAGACATGAAATCCAATACCGTTTTGCTTTCATCCGCTCTCCTTTCCTTATTAATCCGATTGAGATGATCTTCAATATATCACCCTAACCTTAAAAATAGCTTAATGTTCACCGTGCCAAACATGTCCACGCAAAAAAGCCGTGCTGTGGGCACGGCTTTCCTCATATTATTTATCCGGCTTACAATTCCAGCCGCAGCCTGATCATATCTCTGCACGGAATCCCATTTTCGAAGATGGGCTCCTCATAATGCCTCACGAAAAAATCCGTATCGACTCCCACCATCCGGAAGCCGCATTTCTGGTACAAACCCAGCTGCTGCAGGCTCGAATTGCCTGTTCCGATCTCGACGGTTTTGGCATTCAGCTCCCGGGCGGCTTCCAGCGCCTTTTGCACCAGCTTTTTCCCGATGCCCCGGCCCTGTTGATCCTCTCTTACCGCCACATTCACAATTTCCATTGTTTCCGGACGTGTCCGCAATAACACAAACACTCCTACGCATTCGCCAGCCAGCGACGCCGTATAGCAGCTTCCCCGGGCCAGGTAATCCTCCACAATCGGCTTGGACGGGTCGGCCAACAGCAGCAGCTCATAAGGGATCTGCTCCCCCTCCCCCAGGTTTTTAATAACAGGCTCCACAGATGATCTCCTCTCGGGTCAATAAGCTTTGCTTATTTTACCATAAAAAGAGGCAGCTGCGCCCCATTCCGTACAAAC
>JAEWAA010000550.1 GCA_023391955.1 Bacillota bacterium
CCGCTGGTCCGTCCCGCTATCGCTACCTATGCCATCCTGCGGTTTATCTGGACCTGGAACGACTACCAGGGGCCCCTGATTTTCCTGAAAACCAAAAGCCTCTTCACCATTCAGCTGGGCATCCGCTCCTTCGCCACCCTGAACGGCGAGCTGTATTCCCTCATCATGGCCGGAGCCGTTTCCGCCATTCTGCCTTTGCTTATCATTTTTATCATCGGGCAAAAGCACGTGATTGAAGGCATCGCCTTGGGCGGAGTAAAGGGCTAAGACCTTCGGGTTCCACAGGTTATAAATTGAACGTTTCCGGTTAATAAATTGACTCATCACCGGCAGGACGGTTTGGTACCATCGGATTGCAGGAGCCTGCAAGGGCTTTCAAGCCATTATCCATTATTGGAGGGGTCAAACATGAGAAATATGCCTTTTGTGAAAAGAAGCCTGCTTGTGCTCACCGGCACGCTGGCGGCAACCGCTGCTCTGGCCGGCTGCGGCGGCGGGGACGCGGAAACACCTGCTGCCGGAGGCTCGGCCGCCCCTGGCGGTTCCGCAGCCGCTCCGGTTACCATCAAGGTCCAGGCCTGGTACACCGAGCCTCAGGGCAACTGGAATGCTACGGTAGCCGCCTTTAACAAAACCCATCCCAACATCAAGGTCGTCTATGAAGGCCTGTCCGAAAAGGGTGACTCCCAGGAGGGGATGAAGAAGCTGGACCTGCTGGCTGCCTCCGGTGACCAAATGGACGTCATCATGTATTCCGCTGCTCCCGACTATGCCCAGCGTGTGGGTGCAGGTATGCTGGAGCCCCTGGACGAGTACATGAAGAAGGACGGCTTTGATCCCAAGGCCGAGTTCAAGATTGATACCAGCGTCAACGGCAAATACTACGCCCTGCCCGGCAAGATGATCGAGTGGCTGGTGCTGCTGAACAAGGACAAGCTGGACCAGGCCAAGCTCCCGGTACCCACTGAATGGACCTGGAACGATTATGCTGAATACGCCAAAAAGCTGACAAGCGGCGAAGGCGCCAACAAGGTGTACGGCTCCTACTTCCACACCTGGAAGGATTATGCCCAGTTGGCCTTGTCCAATGATCCACAGCTGCCCTTCTTCGTGAAGGAGGACGGTACTCCCAATGTGGATAACCCCAAGTACCGCTTCTCCCTGGAGCTGCGCAACAAAATGGAGAATGTGGATAAGTCCTCCGTGCCTTATTACGATGTTGTGTCCCAAAAGATGGGCTACCGCGATGTGTTCTACGCTGGCAAAACCGCCATGCTGCTCACCGGCAACTGGATGGTAGGCGAGCTTGCCCTGAACGGCAAGTTCAACACGGTGTTTGCTCCGTATCCTAAATTTGACGCCAAGGACCCCAACGGCTACACCTCCATCAATGCGGATTTTGTAGGGGTTGCGGCCTCCTCCAAGAACAAACAGGCAGCATATGAATTTGTGAAATGGTATACCACCGAGGGTATGCTGGAGCAGGGTATGTTCTTCTCCGGCTGGAAAAAAGCCGACCTGAACAAAAACGTCGAAGCGATCCTCAAAAGCGGCAAGCCGGAGCTGGCCAAGTTCATCGACAAGGACTCCCTCCTGGCCACGCTGAAGGTGAACAAAGCAACCAAGCTCATCGTTCCTCCCACCTTCTCCCTCCAGCAGGAAAAAGAGCTGCTGAGCCAGGTGGAGCTGTATCTCACCGGCAAACAAGACTTGGACAAAACCATCCAGACCACCACCAAGAAGCTCAACGACATCAAAGCCAGCAGCAAATAATGTGTCAGTCCGGATATGTCTCCGGCAAATAGGTATAGGTTGTCTGTATAATGGGAGAGGAGAGGCGGAGAGCCCCTCTTCTTTTCCCTTTTTCACCTTAGATTCCATCAGAGAGGGAGGCGTATCCCATGCTGCGCTGGTTCCACAAGCTGTCGCTCCGCAACAAGCTCATGCTTACCATCCTGATTTGCCTGGTGCTGCCCTCCCTCGTCTCCATGCTGGTGTCCAACTTCCTCACCCGGGATGTGGTCCGCACCCAGGTGACCGACAATTCCCGGGAATCCCTGCGGATTGTAAATCAGGTGGTGGCGGGCCAGATCAAAAACCTGGTCTATGTGATGAATTTCGTCCAATTTGACAGCGATATGCAAATTTCCATCCGGGAGCTGGGCCGGAACGATCTTGCCTTAAGCACCGGAGATATGCTGGCCCATAAGCAGAAAATTAGCCTGCGGCTGGAGACGGTGATGAATTCCTTCGGCAATATGTACGCAACCGTGCTGCTGCCCAACGGGGAATATGTGGCAAGCTATTCCACCTTCGGCTTTCATCCTTCGTATTTTACCAAGCGGGACTGGTTCGAGGGGTTGTCCGGGGTTTCTGCTTACGGCGTACGCTGGGTAGGGGCGGAGCCCAATTATCTGGTGAATCCGGGCAGACCTTACCTGCTGACGGCGGCCAAACCTTTGCGCTCAGCGGATGTGGTGTACGGCTATGTTATCGTCAGCTTGGAGATGGACGTGATCCAACGCTTATTTGCCCAGTCCAAAACCAATGAAACCATGCTTCTGGTTGACCGCAAGGGCCAGGTGCTGGTGGATCGGGAGGGTTCGGCGGGCATTGGTAGCCCTTTTCCGTATTACGACAAGCTTCCCCAGGACGGCGGGGTATCCTTCCTGAAGGTGGCGGGTGAGGAGTTCATTATGCTGGCGGAGCAGGTGACCCCGGAATGGCGGCTGGTGAGCATGAGCCCCTACAAGCAGGCAGCCAGCCGGATCGAAAGCTTCCGCCGGACGGACTTTGTGATCCAGCTGGTGTTTCTGGTGCTGTTCGCCATTATATTGCTGTCGGTGGTAGGCACCCTGACCAAACCCATCGGGCGGCTGGTGCAGACGGTAGTCCGCATCCAGAACGGGCGGCTGGGAGAGCGCTCCAATATTTCCGGACCAGATGAAGTAGGGCGGCTCGGGTATGTGTTCGACCGGATGCTGGACCGGATCGAGGCCACGCTGGAGGAGAACCGGCGGGAGCAGGAATTGAAGCGCAAGGCGGAGCTGGCCATGCTCCAGGCGCAGATTAATCCGCATTTTTTGTTTAATGTGCTGAATTCTATCCGGCTGAAAATTTTGATGAAGGGCGACGAGGAAAATGCAGAGCTGATCAGCTCCCTCTCCTCTCTCCTGCGAATGACCATTAACCGGAATAATGAGTTTATTCCGCTCCATGAGGAGCTGGATATTATCCAGCATTATGTGCGGCTGGTGAATTCACGCCATGGCGGGGCAGTAGGGTTGGAGGTATCTGCGGCGTCGGATACGCTTCTGTGCCAGGTGCCCCGGTTCATCCTGCAGCCGCTGACGGAGAATGCCTACCAACATGGCTTGAAGCGCAAGGAGGGTGTTATCTCTATCACCAGCAGGCTCACGGACGGGGGCGCGCGCCTTCTGATTGCCGTGGAGGACAACGGCGCAGGCATGGAACCGGAGCGGCTGGAGCAGCTGCGGCGGCATGTGTTTGCCAATGAGCCTGAGCCGTTGACGGAGAAACGAACCTCCGCCCTGTCCGGCATCGGACTGCGCAATGTATACGAACGGCTGCGGCTGGTATATCCGGGGGAGCAGGTGGATTTTGCCATCGATTCCGGGGAAAATCAGGGCACCGTGATCCGCATGATGATTCCCCTTCGGGAGGAGGAAACCCCTTATGTATAGCGTGATGCTGGTGGATGACGATCTGCCGGTGCTGGAGTTTTTGGCGGGAGCGGTGGATTGGACCGGGCTGGGCTTCCGGCTGGCGGGAACCTTCCAGAACCCGTTGGAGGCGTTGGCAGCGGCAGGTGAGGTTAGGCCCGATGTGTTGATTACTGACATCGGCATGCCCGAGATGGACGGGATGGAGCTGATCCGGGTGCTTCGCACAGAGGAGCCGGGTTTGAAAACGGCGATTCTCTCCTGCCACGACGAGTTCGGCTATGCCCAGCTGGCGGTGAAGCTGGGGGTCAGCGAATATGTGCTGAAGGAAACCATGACGGCCAAGACCATCACGGAGCTCCTGATCCGGCTCAAAAAAGAACTGGACAGCGAAGCGGTGGCCCGGCACAAAAGCCGGGAGCTGGAGCAGAGCTTACGCCGCAACCGCAGCGACCTGAAGCGGATTTTCCTGCGGAACACGCTGGGCGGCCCGCTGCTGGACCAGGCAGAATGGAGCCGGCAGGCGGCGGAGTACGGCGTGGAATTCAGCCGGGGCACTGCGTATGTGCCGGTGCTGGGTTTTCCCTGCCGGATGCGGGAGGCGCTGCGGCGGTTCCAGACCCGGGAGCTATTGGTCTATACGGCGGAAAATATTGCCGAGGAGCTGCTTGCTCCCGGAGAACGGTCGGAGCACGGGAAGCTGCAGGATAACGGGAAGCTGCCTGTGGCCGGAGAAGCTGCGGTATTTTCCCTGGAGAGCGGCGAACTGGTGCTGCTGTTCCCGCATTTTTCGCAGCTGCATATCAATAACCGGCAGCGGATGGAGGACACCCTGCGCAAGCTCCAGCAGTGCCTGCTGCAGTTCGGCAAAACCCCCTTTACCTTCGTGACGGGCACGCCGGTGGCGGACGGCAGGGAGCTGCGGGAGGTGCTGAACAAGGAAATCTCCGCGGCATTGGGGCGTTTCTATTGGCCGGAGGCGTCCATTCTGCGGCTGGAGCATCTGCAGGGCAGCTTCGGCTCGGGGGATCTGCTGCTGGCGGAGTATGTGACCGCCCTGGAGGAATTCCGCCGCGCGGTGCTGGAGGAGCAGGCGGAGCAGGTGGAGGCGTTTATCGCTAAGTGGCTGGCGTTTATCCAGTATCACCGGTTTAATCCGGTGGAGGTGAAGGAGTGGCTATTGAAGATCATCCTGGATATCCGGATGCGGCTCAAGTCGCTACAGCACTACCAGTCCAGCTATGCCTCCGAGGTGCTGCACCACGATGTGATGGAGCTGACCAGTCTGGGGGAGCTGGAGGGATGGCTGCGCTCCTACATGCTCCAGGCAGTGGAGTGGGCCGGCCAGGTGTACCAAGAATCTAAGAACCGGGAGATTATGGAGTGTCAGCGGTATGTGTCCGTCCACTGGAATGAACGGATTACGCTGGAGGATGCCGCGCGGCATCTGCACCTGCATCCTAATTACCTGAGCCGCTTGTTCAAACGGGAAACCGGGGAGAACTTCGTGGAGTTCGCCACCCGGGTCAAAATGGACAAGGCCCGTGAGCTGCTCAAGCTCACCGACAAAACCGTGGAGGACATCTCGCTCCTGCTGGGCTACGACAACAAGCAATATTTTACGAAACTGTTCAAAGCCCACACCGGCCAGCTGCCCAGCACCTTCCGGCTGCTGAAGGACAAGTGAAGGAAAAGCTGCCCCCCGTGGCCTATCCTGCAAAAGTGCAGTTATTTTTGGCCGAATGGGCGTTTGAGCCCATCCATCCTGCAAAAGTGCAGTTATTTTTCGCGAAACCCACCAGGCGGGCTCCATTTGCGGAAAATAAATGCACTTTTGCATTTGGAGCAAGCCCAAGCGTCTGAGCGTAAGAAATAGATGCACTTTTGCATTTGGGGACAGTGCCGCTGGCGGTCACCGCACCCGCCCCTCCCCTCCTTCCCCCCTCTTCTCTCCTCCTCCACCTGGCGCATGGACCGTCGCCTTCATGCAAAGACTATGGGCACACTTACTTCGCATTTACGTAACCACCCACGCCAACAGGAGGGATTCCCATGCATACCGTCTGGAAAGGGGCCATCAGCTTCGGTCTGGTCCATGTTCCCGTGAAGATGTTCTCGGCGACCGAGGACAAGGATATTTCCATGCGCATGATCCACAAACCCTGCTCCACCCCGCTTTCGTATGTGCGCAAATGCCAAACCTGCGAAACAGAGGTACCCTGGGAGGAGATCGTCAAGGGTTACGAGCATGAGCCGGGCCGCTTCGTCATCTTCGATAAGGAGGAGCTGGAGCAGCTAAGCGGGGAAAAAAGCAAGGAAATTAAGATCCTGGACTTTGTCCAGTTGGGAGAAATCGACCCTGTTTATTTCCAGAAGACGTATTACCTGGCCCCCGCGGATACCGGCTCCAACGCCTACAATCTCCTGCTCCGTTCCCTGACGGAAACAGGCAAAATCGGTATCGCCAAGGTGTCCATCCGCTCCAAAAGCAGCCTGGCCGCCATCCGTGTGGTGGACCGCTGTTTGGCGCTGGAAACCATCTTTTATCCCGACGAAATTCGGCCCATCAGCCAGGTGCCCAATCTTCCCGAGCAGGCCAATGTCAATGACAAGGAGCTGACCATGGCCAAAATGCTCATCGACCAGCTCTCCACCCCCTTTGAGCCGGAGAAATATACCGACGAGTACCGCAGCGCGGTCTATGAAGCCATTTCCCGCAAGGTGGCCGGCGAGGAGATCCAAGTGGCGCCGGAGCAGCAGCGGACCAATGTCATCGACCTGATGTCCGCGCTGGAGGCCAGCCTGGAGGCGGCACGCAGCGGAGCCAAACCCGGCGGAGCCGCAGCGGCCAAAACCGCCGGAGCAGCACCGGCTGCCAGAAGAAGCGCGCCCACCCCAGCCGCAGCCAATGCCGCAGGTTCACAGGCCTCCCCGGCTGAAGCAGGGGGAATGACGGGAACGGAGGACGCCAAACCCAAACGCGGCCGTCCCCGCAAATCGTCCAAGGACACCCCGTCCAAGGAGACCCTCTAAATGGACGGCACAGCCGGAACGGGCAGCCCCATTCTTCTTCCAGGAGAGCCCATGATTCCCGTATCCGAGGACACCATTCCCACGGGAGAGGACTGGGGCTACCAGCTTAAGTGGGACGGCGTTCGCCTCCTGGCCCGCATCCGGCCCGGCAGCGCCGAGCTGTTCTCCCGGCGGCTGCTGCCGAAGAACAGCGCCTACCCGGAGCTGGCTGCCCTGCTCTCTACCCTGGAGGAGCCCTGCCT
>JAEWAA010000592.1 GCA_023391955.1 Bacillota bacterium
GGCTTAGGGTGCTGCCTGTGTTTTTCTCGTCATTGGCGCTGGCCTTTGGGGTGCTTGGCATCTGCTCGGTTTTGTTTAAAGGGAGCATGCGGTGAGCGAATCCGAGGACGGAGCTTCAGTGAGTGACGGCAAGCCTGCGGGGGAGCACTTGAAGGTGAGGCGTGCGGAAGTTGTTGTGGAGAGCGGCAGCTGGGATGCGGAATTTCTAACGGCGGTGAGCGCCGCTATTTTGCCCAAAACGGCATTCCAAAAAATCTAACGGAAGCAGGAGCCGCTATTGGATCACATTGGGGCCGTAAACCGGCAAAATGGACCAAATAGCGGCGCTCACCTTCCGTTAGATTTTTTATTCGGCTTATTGGGGCGGAATAGCGGCTGTACCTTCCGTTAGAATCGCGGGGGACACGGACGGATTCAACAGGCTGCCCCCGCAGGTCCCCTCTCTCCTGCGGAAAGCGACTTTTTCTCCCATTACAGGCAGGAATACCACACACGCTGTCGAATTGTTGTTCTCAACCAACAATTATCAGTGAGAGGGGATTCTTGCGATTGCGGTATCATTTTCTGTGTGGAATTGTCGTTAGCGGATTATTGTTCGGCGGCGCCCATCCGGCAGCAGCCGCAGGCCCGGTCCGGCTGCCTTCCGCCGCCACTGTCTCATCCGGTGCAGCTGCCGCCGCCTCCGTGCCCCAACAGCTGGTCAACATTACAGACGTCACCAATATACGCCAAAGCCCCAGTCTGGACGCACCCGTGGTCAAAAAAGCCCAGCCCGGACAAACCTACGCCATTGTTGAAACGGTGGCAGGTCCCGGAGGCGACTGGCACAAGGTCGTATTAAGCGAGGATAAAACAGCCTACATAGCCAGTTGGGTTGTAGAAACGGCCGAGAACCGGCCGGGGAAAGCTTCAACCGGCAAGGAGAGCCCAACAACCGGCGGAAAGCAGCCGGAGTCGGACCCATCCCGCACGATTCTGAACATTATCGATGTTACCAATGTGAGGGCGGAGCCCAATCTGGAGAGCGCCGTTGTAGCCAAGGCTCAGCCGGGGCAAACCTATACCGCCACCGGCACGGATGGAGCCTGGTATAAGGTAACCATGGCCAACGGTAAAACCGCCTACATCGCAAGTTGGGTCGTTACGCCTACCACCTTATCCGGCAGCGCCGGCCAAAACACAGGCGGCCAGGTGTATATCTACCATACCCACAACCGGGAGTCCTGGAAGAATGTAGCCGGCAGCAAATCCGGTAGCTCGGTGGACGACGCCAAAACCAACATTACCCTCGTGGGCCAGGAATTGGGGCGTGTTCTCCAGCAGAAGGGAGTCCCCGCCATTACCGCCAACGACGATATTGCCGGACGGCTGGTGCTGAAGAACCTTTCCTTTACCCAAGCCTATTCCGAATCCCGGAAGACCATCTTGGAGGCCAAAAATACCAATCCGGCCTTATCCTATTTATTTGACATCCACCGGGATGCAGACGTGCCGTACAATCAAACGACGGCCACCATCAACGGCAAGGCATATGCCCGAATCATGTTCGTGATCGGCACAGGCAACCCCGGCTATGAGGACAACGCCGCTTTCGCCGAAGCGCTGAACAAGCTCTTGGAAAAGAAATACCCCGGGTTGTCCCGGGGCGTTCTGGTGAAGAGTGCGCATCAGGGGAACGGGGAATATAACCAGTCCCTTTCGCCCAACAGCCTGCTTCTGGAATTCGGGGGTGTCAACAACACCCTGGAGGAAAACAAACGGACAGCCGCGGCCTTCGCCGACGTGTTCGCCGACTATTATGCCTCCGTGCAGGGCAAGTCCAAGTAGCAGCAGCCTGACCATCCCTCCGCTCCAGCCCATCCAGGCAGGGGGCGGATTTTTTTCGGATATTGTCCGGCTGACATTCAACCCTTCACCGAGCCCAGCGTCAGACCCTTCACGAAATATTTTTGCAGGAAAGGATACAAAATCACGATCGGCAGGGAGGCCAGCACCACGGTAGCCATCTGGATGGTTACCGGCTGGGGCATAATCTCCTCATTGGCCATGGCGGAATAGATATCCGCTTGGCCCACCAGCACCACCTGGCGCAGCAGGATCTGCAGCGGCCACAGGCCGGATTTGTTCAGATACAGGATGGCGGAGAAATACTGGTTCCAGTTGCCAACAGCATAGAACAGAGTAAAGGTAGCCAGCGCCGGCAGGGACAAGGGCAGCACGATCCGCACGAAGATGCCGAAGTCATTACACCCGTCGATAGTCGCCGATTCGATGATGCTTTCGTGAATGGATTCGAAGAACTCCCGCATCACCAGAATGTTGAAGGCGGAGGCGGCAGAGGGAATGACCAGCGCCCACAGGGAGTTCATCAGCCCCGTAGCCTTCACTACCAGGAAGGTGGGGATCATGCCTCCGGAGAACAGCATGGTGAAGAGAATCATCAGGAGAAGCGGCCGCCTGCCGCTAAAGCTGCCCCGGGAGCATACATAAGCGGTCAGGGAGGTGACGGCCATATTCACCGTTGTGCCTACTACCGTGATCCACAGCGTGTTTTTCAGTGATGTGAAGAAGATGCCTGTATTGAATATATACCGGTACGATGACAAGTCGAAGGTTTCCGGCCATAAAATCAGCTTGCCCGACACCACCTCCCTAGTGCTGGCCAAGGATTGGGCCACAACATTGACGAAGGGCAGCAGCGTCAGGAGAGAAGCGAAGCCCAGCACCAGGTAGATGAGGCTGTTGAAGATCAGGTCAAACCGTCTGGACTGCGGCATGGATGTCACCTGGCCTTCCAGGCATCGGTGTATTCCTGCATCACCTTGCTGCCGCCCCGCGCCTTCCAATCCTCGAACAGCTTGTCGATGCTGTCCACGGGCGCTTGGCCCATCACAATTTTCGCGATGCCGTCGGAAACAAATTTGCTCAGGTCCGAGCCTTTTTCCGCCATGGTTTTGGAGATCAGACCCTCCACTTCATTCAGATACGGCTTGCCCTCCAGCGCCACCTTGTAGGATGTGTCCTTCATCCTGCGGATTTCCTCCGAATCGGTGCTTCCATAGATCCATTGGCCGGTAGCCGGGGGATTGGTCAGGCTGTATAAGCTGGGGCCTTCCGTTTTGCCCAGGTCGGTCAAGGTTTTTACGCCGTTCTCCACCTTGTGGTGGGTACCCTCCACACCCCAGCGGACGAAAGTCGCTCCTTCCTCCCCAATCTGGTCATCGAGGATCTTCAGAATCTTTTTCACCTTGGCCTCGTCCTTGCCCGCATCGGCAGAGATGGCGAAAATCCCGAAATACCCGGAGAATTTCATATACCCCTGGGTGCCGTCCGCATTCTTCAATGGAGGCAGCGCCACCAGCTCGAACTTCGGATTAACTGCCCTGGCTTTTTCATAACGGGCCGCCGTAAAGAAGGTATACGCGCTGTTTCCGTACACTCCGGCCTTGCCCAACAGGAAATCATCCTCCACCTGCTGATCCTTCTTGATGGCGAAGTCCTTGGCAATGATGCCCTCCTTGTACAGCTTGGCATAGAAGCTGAACGCCTCCTTCGCCTTCGGGGTAAATTCCATGGGAATGAGTCCGCCGCTGCCGTCCTGAACCCAATTTCCCGCCAGGGCCCGCATGCCCGAGGACACCGCATTCACGCCGATTAACCCCGCATCGCTCATGCCCACAGCCAAGCCGTAGGTATCGTCCTTGCCGTTGCCGTCCGGGTCCTTCTCCTTAAAGGCCTTCAATACCGTATACAGCTCGTCATAGGTCGTCGGCACGGCCAGTCCCAGCTTATCCAGCCAATCCTTGCGCATGACGATGGTGTGTCCCGGTACGCCCCGCAGCCGCGGAATACCGTAGATATCACCCTTGTACGTCAGGATTTTCTTCAGATCCTCCGGGATTTTGGCCAGGTTGGGGTATTCCTTCGTATCAGCCATGTACTTCTCCAAAGGGATAAACTGGCTGTTGTCGATGGCGTTGAAGTAGATCTGGTCCAATCCGGGAAACAGCAGGGTATCCGGGATATCTCCCGAGGCCAGGGTCACTCCCAGCTTGTTGTTGTACTCTCCCGAAGCCACAGGCATAAATTCATATTCGATGTTGTAACGCTCCTCCAGTGCCTTTTTGCCGGAGCCGTTCTCCGGAGGGGCTGCACCGTAGAGAATGTTCATGGCCCGGATCTTGAGCTTCTTCTCCCCTCCCTGGGAGGCTCCGCTGTCTGCGCTCCCGCCGCTATTGCCGGAGCAGGCTGCCAGAAGGGATAAGGACAATACTGTGCTAAGGCCAACCGTCCACTTTTTATTCAAACCCATACACCCGCTTTCATCAGGTCATATTTTCCAAACCGATTATTCTACCTGTTAATAAA